>RPQH01000067.1 GCA_003820375.1 Ignavibacteriota bacterium | reverse complement strand
TTAACAAACTTAACAAACTTAACAAACTTAACAAACTTAACAAACTTAACAAACTTAACAAACTTAACAAACTTAACAAACTTAACAAACTTAACAAACTTAACAAACTTAACAAACTTAAAGCAGCATTCTCACAGAAACGATTATCACAAATACTCCAAAGATTCTTCCAATAACATAGTGAGGTGTTTTGTTATGGATTAAAACTCCTACCTGTGCAAAAGGAATAGAAGCAGCTATAACCGGAATTGCATAAACTATATCAACCATACCTATAGAACCTTTATTGATTGGAATAAAATCTGCCGGAACATTGACCATATAACCTATAACCCCCGCTATTGCTGTAATAAGAATTGCTACAGTAGAAGTACCTATCGCTTTTTTTATAGGGATTTTCATAATGTAATGCAGCAATGGTATAATAAATATCCCGCCGCCAAGTCCTGTAAAAGCTGCAATTGTTCCGCTAAGGACACCAATCATATTTATTATCAGGATACTTCTTTTCTTCTTGTGTTTATGTATACTGCCTGCATCTTTGCTGTTAGTTTTTTGAAGAAGCATTTTCAGCCCTGCAAATATAAGGATAACAGCAAATATTTTCTTCAATGTATCACCGGGCATACCGATAGCTGTTTTGGATATCAGGAATACACTGAAGGCACTTGATATACCTATAACCAGTGCAAACTGCCAGTTGATGTTCTTATTTTTAGAATGTTTGTAAGCGGATGAAAATGCAGTAAATATAATGGTAAACAAACTTGTCGCTATTGCAGTATGAACAATATAAGGTGAATTTATATTTAACAGCCCGTATATAAAGATAAGCGAAGGAACAATAACTATTCCCCCACCTACTCCAAACAATCCTGATAATAAGCCAGCGGTTATTCCCGTACCGGCTAAAATCAGGAATACCTCTGTATTCAATTATTTTATATTTAAAATACTGTTATAAAGCTCTAAGTTCTTGATAATACTCAATGCAGTCTGAAGCTGAATATCGCCTTTCAGGTTTATATCAGCAATCTCTTTCTCAGGCCTGTTATATTTCTTCAGGATTTCTATTTCAAGCTGTCTTTTAATTTCCGGTTTAGATGATTCAAAATCCCTTAGACGCTCAGCCATCAATTCAGATTCAAGCTCTGAAATGTAAGTCATAGCTTTATCCGAATATTTCTTATCACTTAAAACTTGTTTAAGGTGTCCCAGCTCGGTTTCGGCTTTTGTTGAAAACTCAACCTGCCCGCTGTTAACAAAGCTAATGAATTCGTTCAATATATCGTCGCTAATTATAAACCCATTATCAACAGGATGTTCACCAACATATTTAGATGCAAACTGGTAATAGACATCGTGCATAAACAAATCCTGCATGAGTTCATTATTTCCTGCAGCACTGATTGTTGAATCAGGTAATATACCGCCTTCGGAAGATACTATACGCCCGTTTAGTGTTTTAAATTCTGTCTGGCTGAAATAAGGATTATTTTTAAATACACCGTATTTGTTTTCTTTAAAATAATTTTTCAGCTGTATCCATCTGCCGCTTGGTGTAAAATATTTCTGGTTTGTTATCTTAAGCTGGTCATTATAGCTTAACGGTGTATAAACCTGTACAAGCCCTTTGCCGAATGATTTAGTCCCGACTATCACACCCCTGTCAAGATCCTGGATTGCCCCTGCTACTATCTCACTCGCCGATGCTGTATTTTGATTTACAAGTACTGCCATAGGAATGCTCCTACCCAATACAGGGTCTTCATATGAGAAATATTTTTTCTCTGAATCAGGCTTTCTTCCTTTTGTTGTAAGAAGCAGGCTCCCCCTGTCAACAAATTTATTCAGGATACCGACAGCTGCATCAAGCAGTCCGCCCGGATTATCTCTCAGGTCAAGAACTATACCTTTAACATCGCCTCTTGCTTTTATTTCAGTTATCGCATCTAATATTTCATTTTCAGAATACCGGTTAAATCTTTCAAGCTTAATATAACCTATGCCATCTTCGATAACACCTTTATATGTAATATTCTTTAATTGTACTTCCTGCCTTGTGAGTGTATATTCATATTGATTATCACCGCGTTGAACTTTCATTTTCAAAGTTGTACCAGTAGCACCTCTGACCAATCCTCTGATTTCATTTATTTTCTGACCGTATATCATAGTACCGTCTATTTCAAGTATCAAATCTCCCCTTCTCAATCCTTCTCTTTGAGCAGAATAACCATCCATAATCTCAGTAATAACGACTGCACTGTCTCTTATCCCGATTGTAATTCCGATACCGCCGTATTTACCGGTTGTGAGCATATCAATTTCATCTTTACGCGATTCATCAATGAAGTTTGTATAAGGGTCAAGTGTGCCCAGCATTCCTTCAATGCCTGCTTTCATGAATTTATCAGGGTCAACTTCATCAACATAGTTCAGAGCAATTTCTTTATACACTCTGCCGAATATATCCATGTTTTTATTTATCTTAGTGTATATATCGTCATCTCCGCCGTCAAACTTTAATCCTGCAAATATTAAAAACAGAAGCAGAATAGGGAGAGTTTTGGTAAAATAAGAGGATAAATTTATTTTGAGTTTGTTCATTTATTAATCAGTATTTTTTTATTTACTATTCCGGTTATTTCTAAATGGATGGCTTCAATAGGTTTACTGCCATCTATTACAACAAATCTTTTTTTATTTTTATTCGCAATTTCAAGAAAGCCGTTATATACTTTTTTGTAATAGGAAAGCTTTTTATTTTCAATGCGGTCTTTAACACTGTTTCCGTTTTGTGCTCTTGAAAATGCTTCTTTGGGTGACAGGTCAATGAGAAAAGAAATATCAGGTACCAACCCGCCTGTTGCGAAATCATTAACTATATCTACTTTTTTCATTTCAAGGTTCCCGCCATGTCCCTGGTAAGCTGAAGATGAATCATAATACCTGTCACAAATAACAATATACTTATTCTTAAGATGCGGCTTTATAACTTCATTTACAAGCTGTGAACGGGATGCGGAGAAAAGAAAAAACTCAGTTAAAGGAAACATCTCAAGATGTTCCTTATCAAGAAGTATATTCCTTATCTTCTCGGAGATTTTAGTCCCACCCGGCTCACGCAGTAATATAGATTTTTTCTTCTTCTCAAGAAAATATTCATGAAGCAGCTTTGCCTGTGTAGATTTCCCCGAAAAGTCCAGACCTTCAAATGTTATGAACATGTATTGATTTTTGCTTAATCAAGTAAATTAATGAATAATTTGGACTAATTAAATTGAATAATAGTTCATAGAGTTTGTAGAGTTCATAGAGTTCATAGAGTTTGTACTTCAGAGGCAGTGTCAGGTCTTAGTTTGTGGATATGGATTAACTTAGATTACTGATATGCATGAAATTGAAAGAGAGAACTTAAATTTACAAAAATTGACCTGACACCTGCCTGAGGCAGGCAGGCGTCAGCTTAAGATGACCGGAGGATTTACAATCTCCCCAACCCTCAAACGCTCAAACTCACAACTCTCCAACTCACAACTCCCGAACTCTCAAATTTTTCAATTTTTTTCTTTTTTTGTTTCAATATATGACCCTATGGCTGAGTTCCGGATAAATTAATTTCACGACCTGAAGATTATGATTTCGATATTGACAAAGAACGACAACAAGAAGCAACATGCAGCAGTATTCACCACTATATAAATTTAATATGGCGATAGCCTATTGTCAAGTTTAAACTAAAAATAGTTTAGAGTGAGTGGAGTGTATAGAGTGCGTTGAGTGCATAGAGTGCGATTTTGAGCTATTTTAAACGTTTTTAAACTAACGCAGTGATAAGCAGGTAAGGATTCCTCTCTCGAGAGGGGTGGATCCCGATGGAGCGATAGCGGAAATCGGGAGACGGGGTGTGTCCTTAAAATGAACTGAATGAGTTTAAAGTATTACTTTAGCTCTAAAATTATAGCGACAATTATTAGCATATTTTGTTTCTAAAACCCGGATTTTCCGTGGGCAGGAGTAGTTTTTCGAAAACCTCATTTCCTGCTTATAAACGCCATATTTTGGATGATTTTCGACACTTTGGTCACGAGTTATCTCTTTATATTGCAATGAGTTACAGCCATTTTCCAAAAACTCCTGCCCAAAACCTGCCCGGAAAGTGCCCATAAAGTGCCCGCTGGATGAACATAAAGTGCCCGCTGAGTGACCATTGGATGACCGCGTTTTTTTTACTCACCCAAGCCGACTACCGGAGGCTGTCCCGACTGCAACGGGCAGGCAGGGATCTACGACTTGTCTGTGTACAATTGTAAATCTTCCAGTCTTCTTAAGCTGAAGCTTGTATTAAAAGAGGGGAGAGTAAATTTTAAAATCAACGTTTTGGGCATATGTGAGAAAATAACTTCTTCAATCTTTACATTTCAATTTTATTTTTTATAAATATCTGTTATTATAGTAGATTACATTAACAAATTATTCAACAAATGAAAAAATTTAATTATTATTCACAAATCTTCCCGTTAATTCTCTTTTTATTATTTTCTTTTTCTGCTGCACATATAACCTATTCTCAAAATGGATGGTTCAAAATAGAAATTGACCCTACTTATAATATTAAATCATGTTACTTCATAAATCCTGAAACCGGTTTTGCAGCAGGTGAAAATGGATTAATAATTAAAACAACTAATGGCGGCAATAACTGGAGCAAGCAATCTCCTGAGTTTAATAGTACTATATACTCAATTTTTTTTCTTAACGCTAATACCTGTTACGCAGCCGGCGATTATTATTCTTTTTTGAAAACTACCAACAGCGGTGTGTCATGGTCTGATACTTCATTCGGTTCTATGCCAATGCAAGCTATATGGTTCACTGATGCTAATACAGGTTACTTGGCAGGATTCGCAGGCAAAGTTATGAAGACTACCAATGCAGGTTCAACATGGGTTATACAGAATTCAGGTTCAGGCACACAATTTTACCATATGCATTTTGTGAACAGCACAACCGGTTATATTAGCGGAAAGTACCACACTGTAATAAAAACTACAAATGGCGGTAATAACTGGATTGCAATCCCTCCCCCGGTATTTTCACATTACCAAACGATATTTTTTATAAACGCGGCTACAGGTTATGTTGCCGGTGCTTTAGGAAAATTGTTTAAGACAGAAAACGGCGGAATAAATTGGACGCAGCAGGACCCTCAAACAGCTAACTGGATTGAATCTATTTATTTTATTAATGAAAATACGGGCTTCTTAGTTGCTGATTATGGTGACCTTTCTAAAACCACGAACGGCGGTGCAACATGGACTAAAACAACTTTAAATACTACAGGGGATTTTATGAAGATTTTTTTTGCTAACAGTACTACCGGTTACATTATGGGATTAAACGGAACTATGTTTAAAACCACAAATGGCGGAAATCCCATTGGAATAAAACCCATAAGCAGTGAAGTACCTGCAGAATATAAGCTGTATCAAAATTATCCTAATCCGTTTAATCCGTCAACAAAGATAAAGTTTGCTATTGGAACCCCCCTGCCCCCCTTTGGTAAAGGAGGGATAGTTACCCTGAAAATCTTCGATGTGATTGGAAGAGAAATATCAACGCTCGTAAATGAACAACTCTTACCCGGTACTTACGAAGTTGAGTGGAATGCAACAGATTACCCAAGCGGAGTATATTATTGTGTGTTGAGGTCAGGTGATTTTGCTGATACAAAAAAATTAGTTTTATTGAAATAACACTTTTTAACAAAATTGTGCTTTTTCTTTTCAATTGAACTTCCCGCCTTATTAAGGTATTTTTAGAGTTCGCTGGATTAGTATTATTTAAATAATAAAAATACTGTTTCATCGAATTTATTAAAAATAATTCGTATCATTAATGGGATTGCCGCGCTTTCCTCATTTAATAAGAATATTTATTAATTTAAGTTTATCGTTACCTATTAAATATTACTGTAAATGTATGAGCTCGCAATTAGTTTTGTAACTTAATAAACTTAATAAACTTAAAGAACTCTCTTGGCAGAAAACCAGACACCGTTAATGCGGCAATATTCGCAGATAAAGGCAAAGTATCCTGATACAATACTGCTTTTCCGTATGGGCGATTTCTTCGAAACATTTGAGCAGGATGCTGTTATTGCCTCAAAGGTTCTGGGAATTACACTGACCAAACGCTCAAATGGCGGTGCTTCGGATGTGCCCTTAGCCGGTTTCCCCCACCATGCACTTGATAACTATCTTCCCAAGCTTGTGAAGGCAGGCTATAAGGTTGCAGTATGTGAGCAGCTCGAAGACCCCCGTATGGCAAGAGGCATTGTTAAGCGGGATGTGATAGAGGTTGTTACACCGGGTATTACTTTTTCCGATAAGCTGCTCGACCATAAATCAAATAACTATATTGCTGCATTTTTCGTAAAAGATGAGACCTGCGGTATGGCATTTTGCGATATATCGACAGGTGAGTTTTCATCAAGTGAATTTCCTTTCAGGCAATTATCACTTCAGCTTGACCTGATAAATCCTGCTGAAGTTATAATTTCCAAAACGCAAAAACATTTATTTACTAATTTACTTGAGCTGGAACGCACTGCCGGTACTCCAAAAGAACGGAATATTACAGTTACAAAGCTTGATGAGTGGGTGTTCAATCATGATTATGCAAGTGAAATTTTATTATCGCAGTTCAAAACAAAATCACTTAAAGGATTTGGAATAGAAGACCTGCGTCTTGGAATTATAGCCGCAGGAGCAATTATACATTATATACAGGAGACACAAAAAGGAAACCTTGCTCACATAAATAAAATATCCTATTACGATACTGCCGATTATATAGTACTGGATAACTCAACAAAAAGAAATCTTGAAATAATCTCATCCATGTCAGAAGGCAGCCGCGAAGGAACCCTTGTTTCAATCCTTGATAAGACTGAAACGGCAATGGGTGCAAGACTGCTCAAGAACTGGATAACCCGTCCGCTAAAACGGCTTGAGCAAATTAATAAACGCCTTGAAAGCGTTGAAGAATTTTTCAATAAAAAGCCGTTAAGAAGAAACTTACTTGCCCTTTTCAAAAATATCGGTGACCTGGAAAGATTAATTTCAAAGATTGCAACTTCGCGTGCAGTTGCAAGAGACCTGATAAACCTGAAATATTCATGCGTAAATATTTCTGATGTTAAGAAAGAGCTTACAAAAGCCGAATCAAAAACACTTAAGGGAATTAACGATAATCTGAAAGAGCTTGATGAACTATGCGTATTGATCGGCAGCTCCATCAATGAAGACCTTTCACTTCATTCTGAAAACAAAGGAATGATAAAGCAGGGATTCAACAAAGAGCTGGATGAACTGAGATACATTTTAAACTCCGGTGAAGCATGGATTGAAAATTACCAGCGTAAGGAAAGAGAACGGACAAAAATAAACTCGCTTAAGGTGAGCTTTAATAAAGTATTCGGCTATTACATTGAGATATCAAAAGCCAACCTTGACAGGATTGAAGGGGTCGAGGGTTATATCCGCAAGCAGACACTTGTTAATGCAGAAAGGTTTATCACACAGGAATTAAAAGAGTATGAAGAAAAAATTCTCAGTGCAAGCGAGAAAATAAATATCCTTGAAGCACAGTTATTTAACGAGATAAGAAACAAAGTTGTTGACTATGCACATGATATACAATTAAACGCCGCAATGATTGGGATACTTGATGTGCTGTTAAGCTTTGCTGAATCATCCGAAGATTACAGGTATATAAAACCCGAGCTGAACAATTCAGATAAAATTGAAATTAATGATGGAAGGCATCCTGTAATTGAGCAATTGCTTGCGGCTGGTGAAAAATATATTCCAAACGATACAGTTATAGATTCAGAAAAAGACCAGGTATTAATTATTACCGGTCCTAATATGAGCGGTAAATCATCTTATCTCAGGCAGGTTGGGCTAATAGTGCTGCTTGCTCAGGTTGGCTGTTTTGTACCTGCAAGAAAAGCTGTAATTGGGATATGTGACAGGATATTTACACGTGTAGGTGCAATGGATAATATTGCAAGGGGTGAAAGTACATTCCTGATTGAAATGCAGGAATCGGCAAACATCCTGAATAATTTAACACAAAAAAGCTTAGTCCTGCTTGATGAAGTTGGAAGAGGCACAAGCACCTATGACGGAATTTCAATAGCATGGGCAATAACCGAATACATACATGAAAATCCAAATGTTAAGGCAAAGACACTATTTGCTACACATTATCACGAGCTTAACGCACTTGCAAGCTTATACACAAGAATAAAAAATTTAAGGGTAGAAGTAAAAGAGATTGGTGATAAAATAATTTTCCTCCATAAAATAACCGAAGGTACTGCAGACCACAGCTTCGGAATTCATGTAGCACAAATGGCGGGATTACCCGACCTGGTTATAAAACGCTCGAAGGAAATCCTCGGCAACTTTGAGAAGCGTGAAGAAAGAGCAAGAAGAAAAGATGAGTTCCAGATAAACCTGTTCGAGTATAAAGATGAAGAATTAAGGGACATTATTAATAAAATTAAGGTTGAAGAAATGACACCGCTTGAAGCTTTGGTGAAATTGCAGGAATTGAAAAAGCATACAAAAGATAAATAGTCTGAATCACAGATTACACTGATTTAAGAGATTTCCGCTGATAAAAAGCTTTAACACAAAGTTCACAAAGGAAACAAAGGTCACAAAGAAAAAAGCTTTAATTAAAAAACTACAACAGGAAATTTTTATAATATTATTATCCTTTATATTTTTGATTAGATATCTGTTTCGTAAAATTGGAAAAAGCTTTTTGTAACCTTTGTGATAATATTTAGAGTTTGCCTTAAGAAAATATAAACTGGCAAATTAGAAATGGAAAGTGCCATGTTTTCCACAGAATATAAATATGAATGTGATAAACTTTCGAATATTGTTATTGGTTGTGCAATTGAAGTTCATAAATATTTAGGTCCCGGTTTACTTGAATCGTGCTATGAAAAATGTTTATGTTATGAGCTTTCGAAACACAATCTGGAGTATAAAAATCAGCTTTATTTACCTGTACACTATAAGGAAATAATTATTGAGCCTGGCTATAGATTGGACGTTTTGATTGAAAATAAAGTAATTGTTGATCTAAAATCTGTTGAATCAATATCGCCAATTTTTAAGGCACAAATGAAAACTTATTTAAAATTAACAAATGTATGGCTAGGATTAATTTTAAATTTCAATGTTGAAGTAATGAAAAATGGAATAGAAAGAATAGTCTGCGGTTAAAAAGCCAAATAAAATTTTTTTATTTCTATTTAACTTTGTGACCTTTGTTTCCTTTGTGTACTTTGTGTTAAAGCTTTTAAATTATATTTCAGTAAGTTTATTGACAAATATTGATAAAATATTATAATGACGCAACACGAAATTTGGATGCAGCAGGCAATAAGAGAAGCTGAGCGTGCATATGAAAAAGAAGAGCTTCCCATAGGTGCTGTAATTGTTTTTGAGAACAGGGTAATTGCCAAAGGATATAACCAGGTAGAAACACTTAATGACCCTACCGCACATGCTGAAATAATTGCAATTACTTCAGCAGCAAATTATTTGAGCTCAAAACAATTACTAGGCTGTACAATGTATGTAACACTTGAGCCATGCCCGATGTGTGCGGGTGCCATAGTGCTTGCTAAGCTTGAAGCACTATACTTCGGTGCATTTGATAACAAATCAGGTGCATGCGGAAGCGTTATGGATATTACAAACAATAAGTCACTCAACCATATATTACCCGTTTACGGCGGAATACTTGATGAAAAATGCAGTGAAATACTGAGAAGTTTTTTTGACGTACGGAGATGATTATTGCCTTCCGAGAATAAAAAATTAAATAAAGAAATAATACGGCTTGCATGGCCTGCAGTTTTGCAAACTGTAGTGCGTTCTTCTATTCCCATTATCGATTCGTATTGGGTAGGGCATCTTGGAAGTGAACAGCTTGCCGCTATTACAGTAGGAAGCTTTCTTTCATGGGGAGTATTTGCAATCGGCTCAATGCTGCCGGTAGGTACTAACTCACTCATTGCACAGGCAACAGGAGCAAAACAACCGGATACTTCAAGACAAATCGGTGCAATGAATTTAATAGCAGCATTATTTTTCGGATTGCTGATTGCAGCAGTTATAATGCCTTTACTGCCTGTTCTGTACAGCTTAACAAATCTTGATGCTCCTAAATCGATATTGGCAAACCAGTATTTATTTGTACTGCTCTTAGGATTCCCTTCCATGCTCTTATTTGAAACAGGAAATTCGATTTTCCGCGGTACAGGTGATACACAAACACCGTTCCGCCTGCTTGTTGTTGCAGTGATAATGAAGGTAACATTAACACCTTTGCTCATATTCGGAATTGACGGAAACCTGCAATGGGGTATGTCGGGTGCTTCCGGCTCGACAATCATTTCTTACAGCATTACGTTTTTCATAGGTTTTTATCTCCTGCGTAAACGAAGCTTAATAATGCCAATCAAAAATAAGCTTAAAACGGTATTTAAAGATATTACAAACAATTGGAAAATAATTAAGCAGACAATAAAGATAGGCATCCCAATTTCGCTTGAAGGTTTATTTTTTTCAATGATATATATTTTCGTTTCAAGGTTTGTATCGGATTTTGGAACGGTAGGATTAGCGGCCTTGGGTATTGGTCACCGCTCGGAAGCAGTGCCGTATATGGTGGGTGAAGGATTTTCAGTTACTGCTTCAATTCTTGTCGGGCAAAACATAGGTGCAAATAACCCTGAGCGAGGTGAAAAAGCTGCATGGAAAGTATTTTATTTAGCATGTATTCCAATGGTGGCTATTTCGTTTGTATTATTTTTCGGGGCTTCAAATGTTGCAGGATTTTTTACAACTGATATTGATGTGATAGAAGTAGCAAAGGTTTATAACACTATTGCGGCATTCAGTATTTTCTTTGCAGCAGCCGAATCGGTTTTCACCGGCGCATTTGCCGGGGCGGGAAATTCGGTTCCCCCGTTACTGATTTCACTTCCAATCACTGCATTGCGTATTCCGTTATGTGCAATCTTTGCCCCGATTTACGGAATGAACGGAATATGGATAGCAATATTTTCCACTTCAATACTTAAAGGATTGATTGTTGCATTATGGTTCAGGAGAGGTAAATGGAAAGAGAAAAAGTTTGAGCTGGGAAAAAAAGGTACAACAGAATACATTGAAGATAAAAGAGAAATACTTGGAATGGAGGATAGAGAGTGAGGTTATATATTATATATTATTTATAGTTAGATTTAATAAAATTTTCAATTTCTATGATAAATTCTTCTGCATTTTCTATTTGTTTTTTCGTGTCTTCTTTTGATACAATATAAAAGTCTAAATAATCAGTATTAATTCTTATCTTTTCTGCAGACATCAATATTTTTGAAAACTTTTTATCAATTTTTCCTGCATTAATATAGTTTAAATTGAAGTAGGATATTATTCCGGAGTGTTTCTTAGAATCAAATCTTTCATAAGATAATAAAGCTCTTACAGCGTGAAAAACCGCATAACAAGAACGATTGATAGATTGTGAATAAAGATTATTTTCATAATTAAGTTTTGCAGCTTCTAAATCTAATTTCGCTTTTTCCAATCTATATTGGGAAAGTCCTTTAATTTCATCTTCCATATATTACTTTTCCATCTCTTAATACATTTTGATAAAAAGGAATAAAATTTAAGTATTTATAATAATGATTAGCATTTAATATCACAAAAGAAAATACTTTATTATATTTTAAGGATAAATCAACAGCAATATTGTTTATATCATCATCGAACTTTTTTATTTCATCATCTTTAAGTTCAGTTAATATCATTATATCAATATCCGATTCATCTGTTTCTGTTGCCCTTGCAAATGATCCATATAATATTATTTTTTGCAAGTTGTCTCTAAATAGATTAGTTATATATTGTTTTGTTTCAGTATAAATAATATTTTTAATTTCTTCAGTCATATTTATTGAAAATTATAAATATTTGCAGGTAAAATCAAGATTATTTATTGTTTTAATTTTAAACATTCTTTATTAACTTAGTTATAATAGTATATGGAAGAAATAATAAAAAAATTCTGTGAAAAATGGGGGATAAATGAATTCTCAATTTTTGGCTCAAATATGAGGAACGAGCTAAAAGATGATAGTGATGTTGATGTACTTATTTCTTTCAGGGAAAATTTGAAATATTCTTTATTTGAGCTGAAAAAAAAAGGCACAACAGAATATATTGAAGAGAAGAGAGAAACTCTGGGTATGGAGGATAGAGAATAAAGGAGTTTTTTCTTATCAATTCTGATTCCCTTCAACACTATTAATTGATTTTTTACTTTTTGAGAATATTAAATAACATAAGATAAGAAAACATACGTACGAAGCAAATTAGATTAATATTGTAATTTTTTATTAATAAATTGCGATATTAATCCTATGAAAATAGATTTAAGAAAAACCTACAATAAATTCACAAATTGGAATACTCCAATCGTAAAGCCATCGATAATATCTTATACTATAATAATTTTTATAATTGTATTTTATTGTTTGTTTTTAGCATCAAAAGGACTGGGTCTGAATGCCAGTAATCCGGCTTTAAAAACATTTTTATTTGTCCCGCGTGATTTCAGACCTATTGCCCTGCTGCCTTCTTCTTTTATAGTCATTAACCCGCTGGAGATAGTTTTTAATATATTCCTTGTAAAATTTTTGGGAAGAAAGATTGAAGACGTACTTGGATATTCGATATTTTTAATAATGTACCTGGCAGGCAGTGCATTATTTACTTCACTAATTTTTTTATTTACTCCAAATTCAGCAGAATATTTTACAGCAGGTTCCGGGGCAATCGCTGTATTACTGGGTATTTACACTGCATTATATCCGAAAGAAGTATTCTTTTTCGGAAGTTATAAGGGGGATTTCCCAGGAGGCTTATACAGTATAATGAAAGCAAAATTATGGCTATTTGTAATGTGCTGGTCTGTTCTCCAACTTGTAAATTATCTTTATATAAATAATATAAGCGAAGATATTTTTGGTAATAACACCGGAAATTCAGTGCCGGTTTCGGCAATTTCAGCAATTATATGCTTAACTGTGGGATATCTATTCGGCAGATTATTTAAAGAAAATGGATATTTGGATAATTACAATGAAAAATATAAAACAGAACTTGAAGAGAAATATGCAAAAAGAGAAATTGAATTAGCCGGATATTATAGAATAATGAAAAAGAACAATCCGAAATACAGTGATGTACAAAAGGAGTTTGTTGAAGAAGACGGCACGATAGTAGATTATATAGAAAAATTCTGCAGCAGATGCAAACACTATTCTCTTGAAGAAGGTGCATGTACTAAAATGTATGAAAATGTTTTGGAATATCCCGAAAAATATAATTTGTGCGGCAGCAAATATTTTGTTAAAATATAATTGAAGATTAATTCCGTTAAATCTTAAATTGTTAATATCATAAAATGAAACACTCGGAAATCACTGACAGGAATACCCCTATCGTTAACTTTCCTGTTATCACATACTCAATTATTACAACTATAATTCTTATTGGTATTATTCTAACTATAATATCAGTAAAAGGCTATTCTTTAAATAATTCTGTATTAGCATTAAGTCTTGTTCCCGCACATTTTAAATTACACTCATTATTTACTTCAATAATTTTAATACCAAATCTTCCGGAGTTACCGGTTGTTTTGCTGGTTTTTTTTCTTGTGGGCAGAAAAACTGAGGACGTGATAGGACGCTTAGAATTTCTCGTCATATTTATTTTTGGAGGGTTGCTATATTCTGCTATTGTAATGCTTACTGATTATTATTCAACATTGCCCTATACGTCAGGTTCCGGTGCGATTGCGATTATCGTTGGCGTATATTATGCATTATACCCCAAAAATAAATTCCTTTTAAGAGTAACAAGTGGAGGCGCGATTGAATCAAAATATTTTAAAACTACATTTCTTGTAATATTTTGGTTTTTAATAGAGTCATTAACATATTATATAAGCATTGAGTCTGAGGGCGTGAAAATTAAATTTTCATTACTCGCAGTATTTACATGCTGTATAACAGGATTTATAATTGGCATGGTGCTTAAAAAAAGAGGTGTCTTAGACAGATACAATGAAGACAATAAAGACACGCTTGAAGAAAAATCCGCTTTAAGAGAAGAAAAATTGAATGAATATAAAGAGGAAGAAATAGAAAGCAGAAAAGAATATCCATCGCTTTCAGAAGAATTTGTAGAGAAGGACCATTCTGATGAAGAATATCTGGAAAAGTATTGCTATACATGTACAAACTATTCACCGGAAGAAGGAATTTGCTCTGAGCTTAATGAAAATGTTAAGGAATACCCGGGTAAGTTTGATAAATGCGGAGGAAAGTACTTTGAGAAGATTGATCCTTTAAAAAATATTGCCATACATTAATAAAATAATAAAAACTATCTTTTATTCAATTTTAATAGCTGCTAAATAAAATTTCTTCCAAACATTTCTTCTACAAAACGTTTGCTCACAGTAGCTGGAAACCGCTTCTATAATTCTTATTTTCAATCCTTTAATAATACAATTAACGGAACCCGCTTTTGCTTCTTTTGGTTATTATAATTAAATTCGCAGCTAACAAATGTTTGGTAAATGGAAGAAAGTACTATAAAATTAACAAGAAAAGAACAGATTTTCCTTACTGCCGAAAGGCTTTTTAAAGAAAAAGGCTATATGGCGAGCTCTATGAGGGATATTGCGGCAGAACTTGATATTGAAGCGGCAAGCTTATACAGTCATATTAAATCAAAGGATGAAATACTTGAAACAATCTGCTTCCGCATGGCAGACCAGTTCCTTGAGAGCATCGCAGAAGCAAATGACCTGTACTTCAACGCAGAAGAACGGCTTAAGATGGCGATTAAATCACACATAAAAATTTTAACCGGTGATTTGAATGCTTCATCAGTATTCATCCGCGAATGGCGGCATCTTAATGAACCGAGATTAAGTGAGTTCAAAGAGCTGCGTAACAAATATGAAAATGAATTCAGGTCTATTTTGCAGAATGGTGAAGATGAAAATGTTTTCCAGACAGTTGATAAAAAATTTGCAGTGCTTACAATTCTCTCTGCACTTAACTGGATAACGGAATGGTATAAACCCGAAGGCGAAATGACATCCGATGAGATTGCAGAAAACTTATCTGCTTTTATATTGAACGGATTAAGAAAATAACGTAGTTTGTGGCTGTAAACATCTAAATTACAGCCATGAAAAAAAGAATAAAAACCATATTATACTCTGTTTTTAAGATTAAATTCTTTAACCTTTTTATTGTTCTTTTATATAAAGTTTCTTCTTCTTTAGGAATTAAAAAGCTGAATAATATTTTTCAGAAATTCCCGTACACGGGAAAATTTAAAGTAGTAATGGATAATAATACCTCTTTTTTAATGAAAAGCGACGGCAGTGACTCTATTGCCAGTGACTTGTACTGGAAAGGAATCCACGCATATGAACCAAACACTGTTAACACTTTTTTAAAGCTTTTACAGAAAAATGTTAAAGTTTTTATTGATATTGGAGCGAACACAGGATTTTACGCTTTAATTGCTGCTTCTTTCGATAAAAGTATGAGAGTATTTGCTTTCGAACCTATTGATTCGGCTTTTGACATCATGAAAGGAAACAAAGAAATTAATAAGTTTGATAATCTTGTTGTTGAAAAAAAAGCTGTAAGTGATTTTGACGGGATAAGTAAATTTAACCTTCAGAAAACAAGCAGTCCAAAAATTCCGCTTGGCTCATCTTTAAGAACCGATATGGGTGACCAGGAAGACATGATTATAATTGATGTACCGACTATAAAGCTTGACTCTTATTTTAAAGATAATAAAATTGATGGATTAGACATACTTCAAATAGATACAGAAGGGACAGAAGATAAAGTACTTAAAGGAGCCGAGAATGTTTTAAATAAATACAGACCTTTGATAATATGCGAGGTTCTTTCTAACCTGATAGAAGATAAGCTTCATTCTGTGATGGATGGAAGAAAATACTTGTATTTTTATGTTGAAGAGAATAAGATTTTACAATGTGAAAAAATAGTTGGTGATCCATATGTCGTAAGTAATTATCTCTTTATACCTGAAGAGAAGATATCTCAATATTTTGAGGGATACACAATAGAAAAAGCAGAAAAAAAGATTTTTAAATAGCGGGATAAGTCAGGTTTCCATTATGGTACCGGGCTTTGATCCGCATAATGGGAGACCTGAAATGTACGGAAACGCATATATAGAAACTACACCGAAGACAGCCGGTAAAAGCTTAACTGAGAACGAAGACCCTGTAAAGCTTGCTGAGTTTGAAGCCCGGATAGCACACGGTGAAAAAATCGAACCGCAGGACTGGATGCCTGCCGAATACCGCAAACAGCTTATCAGGATGATAGAGCAGCATGCTCATTCTGAGATAATAGGTGCTTTGCCTGAAGGAACATGGATAACCCGCGCACCTGGTTTCAGGCGGAAACTTGCCTTAATGGCAAAAGTGCAGGATGAAGTTGGACATGCACAGCTTTTATACAGCGCTGCTGAAACTCTCGGTAAGCCGCGTGAGGATATGATTAATGACCTCATCAGCGGTAAATCAAAGTATTCCAATGTATTTAACTACCCAGCCGAAACATGGGCTGATACTGCTATTATAGCATGGCTAATCGATGCAGGAGCAATTATAAACCAGGTCGCTAATTCCAAAGGTTCTTACGGACCCTACTGCAGGGCACTGGAAAGAATATGCACGGAAGAATCATTTCATTTAAAATACGGTCATGATAATGTAGTTTATCTTGCAACAGGCACACAGGTTCAAAGAGAAATGGTGCAGGATGCTTTAAACAGGTGGTGGCCGCCAATAATGCATTTCTTCGGTCCATCCGATAAGATTTCCGTTCATACAGAAACATTAATGAAGTGGAAAGTAAAGATGGCTAGCAATGATGATATGCGGCAGAAATTCCTTGATGAGTATGTTCCAAAGATATGGGATTTAGGTTTAACAATTCCCGACCCTGACTTAAAGAAAAACGAAGAAACCGGTAAATGGGAATACACCGAACCCGATTGGGAAGAATTTAAACGGGTTATAAACGGTGACGGTCCATGCAATAAAGAACGCCTTGCAGTAAGAAGAAAAGCTGAAGAGAAAGGTGCATGGGTAAGAAGAGCGTTAATACATGATAATGAACAATACTCAATACCATTAGCTTAAACAATATTTTATCCTCCTTACCAAATTTCTATTTGGTAAGGGTTTTATAATAGATATAAATCATCCTGAAGATACTTTCCCAAATGGAAATTTGGGAAAGAGATTTGTTTGTAATCTGTAATCTGTAATTTGTAATCAATATGAAATCATACGACCCAAGAATAAACAGGTTAAATCTTCCAAAGGAAGAAAATAAGGAGAAAGCATTAACTCCACAGGAGAACTGGGCTACATTTGAAGTCTTTCATCAGAAAAAACGCGGTGAACAGCATGTGCATGTTGGTATTGTTCATGCTCCTGACCCTGATATAGCTTTGTTATTTGCAAAAGAACAATTCGGAAGACGGAGAGTTACTGCTAATTTGTGGGTAGTGAAAAGCTCTGAGATACATGCTTCCGATTATGATGACCAGGATATATTTTCTACAACACCCGAAAAAACTTACCGGGAAGCAAGCGACTATTATGTTATGGATAGAATAAGAAAGTACCAGCAGGCACACGGTATTGAAGACAGAAAAGAATTAAAAAGGAAGAAACCATGATGGGCAGAAAAAATATAGAACAAGCTTCAATAAAAGAGCTTTTATATAAAATTGCAGATGACCAGCTGATTATCGGTCACAGGAATTCCGAGTGGACCGGCTTAGGACCTATTCTTGAAGAAGATATTGCATTTTCATCTATTGCCCAGGATAAGATAGGACAAGCTTTTTCAATATATTCAATTCTTGAAACACTTGGCGAGGCGGAACCGGACACTACGGCTTTCACACGAAATGCAAATGATTTTAAGTGCTGTCATCTTGTAGAGTATCCCATCGGTGAATATGATTTTAGTTTAATGAGGAACTTCCTTTTCAATCATGCAGAGCTGTTAAGATTTGAAGCTCTTTCGGAATCATCCTTTGAACCGGCTGCAAAGCTTGCGCGAAAAATAAAAGGTGAAATTAAATATCATGTAATGCATGCTGATGTATGGATTAAAGAGCTTGGTAATGCCTCTGATGAAAGTAAAGTACGCCTGCAGAATACCCTGAATGAAATGTTCAATCTTGCTCTCGGAATATTTGAACCGGGAGAGTATGAAGAACCGTTAGTTTTTATGAATGTATTTATCGGTGAAAAAGAGCTGCGTGACAGGTGGCTGGAAGCAATTAAACCAATTCTCGGAAATGCTTCATTAACCTTGCCGGATGAAAGCACATGGAATCCTGCTTACGGCGGAAGAAAAGGAGTTCATACAGAATTCCTTCAGCCAATGATTGATGAAATGGGTGAGGTGTTCAGAATAGACCCTGAAGCAGAGTGGTAGAGAGTTCGTTAAGTTTGTTAAGTTCTTTAAGTTTGTTAAGTATCAAAACATCCTCTTTCTCCTGCCTGCGGCAGGCAGGCAAATTTCTATTTGAAAAAGAATATTTAATTATAAATGATAACACGGCAGGAAATATTAAAAGCATTGGAAGACGTAAGAGACCCGGAGATACCAACTATATCTGTGGTTGACCTTGGTATTGTTACCGATGTAATTTTAAATGAAGATAAATCCGTATCGGTTACAATGACACCCACTTTCTCAGGATGTCCTGCATTAAAGATGCTTGAAAACATGGTAAAAGAAAAAATTGAATCGATAGGAATAAAACAAGTTGATGTAAAAACCACATTTGATGTACCATGGAATACAAATATGATATCCCCAAAAGGCAAAGAGATGTTAAAGAAACATGGTTTGGCACCGCCTCCCGAACATAACGGAGTAATACAAATCGATATTTTATCTCATGTCCCCTGCCCTTACTGCAGCAGCAAAAATACAGTTCTGAAAAGTCCATTCGGACCAACACTTTGCAGGTCACTTCATTATTGTAATAACTGCAGACAGGCGTTTGAGCAGTTCAAGCCGGTGGAGTAAGAGTTCTTTAAGTTTGTTAAGTTTGTTAAGTTTGTTAAGTTGAAAGAAGATTTGCAATGGATGTCAGACAAGGGGTTACTGAAATAGATAACGATAATTTTTAATGACCGTACAGATTTATTCATGGAAACCAGACTTCACTTACCGCTTACCCCTTGCTTACTACAATTAACCGCAGATTGATTATTGTATTTACTATATAATCATATTAGAAACTAAAATTCCTTTTTATCTCTTCAACCACTTCATCCAAATCTCTGATTTTTTTCTTAATCAAATTTTTACTTTCATCCCATTTAAAACCCCATCCATCACCTTCGAATCGCGGGTAAACATGCAGATGAAAATGAAATACTTCCTGCCCTGCTGCTTTGCCATCTGCCAGAAATAAATTTATTCCTTCACATTTATATTTTGATTTCCTTATTGCTTCCGCCATTTGCTTTGCTATTTGCATCACATGACCTGAAGTTTTATCATCAAGCTCATTAAAATATACTGCATGTTGTTTTGGGATTATAAGAAGATGACCTTTGTTCACCGGTTCAATGGTTGGAATAACGAATAATAAATCGTCTTCGTAAACGAACCGTCTTTCATCATGTTCGGCATTTATATCACAGAAAACACAATTTGTATTATTATCCATACTATTATAATATGATTTATAAATGAAAAAGGGGTAACAAAATATTACCCCCTTCCAAACTCCCGACTCATGGCTCTCTCCCGTTTACTTCAAATTTGCCTTTATATACATTGCCGGAATAAAATACAATTTCCCTACTTCTCCATCGTTAGCAGTTGTAATAATACCCATAAACTCACCATTACTGTTAAATGCAGCTCCTCCATCCAGCGATAATGGCTTTTGCGGCTTCACTTCAATCAAATCCATCTTATTCCATTTCTTCTGTCCTGTTATTGTTCCCTCAATTGAATACACGACTGAAGAAAGTGAATTCGGATAATAAAGTATTTTCACTTTCTCTCCATATTTTGCATCCATTGCTGCATATTTTATTGCCATAATCTTTTCGGATGTATTGGGCATATATCTTAAAAAACACAGGTCGTTTTTCGGAATAAGGTCTGTTTCCTTCATTTCGTCTATACCTGCAAGAGAATCATTGTTCTTTATTATACTAAAATATCCCTGTCCCTCTATAAGATTCATCAGCCCGAAATTAGTAACTAATGTAATAAAGTCATCGCCGCCCACTTTTAAAACAACACCCGTTCCAATTTTCACGGGCTCTTTGTTTGCATTATAAACCTGTACTCTTATAAGAGGGTTGCTGTTCTTAGTTACCTTTTCCTGTTCAACAATTTTCTCGGCATAAGTCAGGTCAATCCCTTCGGGTTTCTTCATATCCGCAGTCATTTCAACCTGGCTGTTTATTGCATCATAAAGTGAGAAGTCCCAGCTTAAAATATTCCCTGATTGTGTTTGTGCATTTGTTCCTGTAACTTCAAAAGGAAACTCAACAATACAGTTAACTCTTTTTGCAGCTATGATGCTTGAAAAAGTATTCATTGTAAGAGAATCATTAAAGCTCCTGCTTGCATTCCTTATAACATATTTATACCTGACATTTTCTTTTTCTTCAAAGAATTTCAGCGTGGAAAAATTTATATTAAGCTGATTCGAAAATGAATAGGTTGCTTCCTTTATGATTCTTATTATTGCAGACGGGTCATCAAAAGTATACTCAATAAAAATTTCTTTGGAGCCGTCGTTTTTATCTGTGACAAGAATATCCTTGAACGATGTACCAGGTGTTTTCTGCACACTGGTCATAACACCTCTTTGCAGTAATTCATTATTGATCAGTGTATCAAGAGTTCTTTTTTGTCTTCCGGAAACATCCATGGATGCAAATGACTGGAAGGTATCAAATAAAGCTTTATCGAGCGTTATATACATTTTTTCCACACCGCCGCCATTGGGATAAAACTTTATTTCTCTGCGGACATCAAAACATCCTGATACAGATAATGCTGTTATAAACAGCAATAATATCTTTAAGATTATTGACTTCATTGCAATTGATTTATTTTTGATTGCTCTAACAATTTTTTATTTGAGGAGATCTGTACAAAATATAAGACAGCCAGTAATATATTTAAAGGCAAAACGCACAAGACCAGGAATAATTCTACACTATTAGCTAAAGCGCAAATAACACAGAGGGTTATATGGGTTGTTGACCCTATAAAGCTCCATGCCCTGAGTAATGTTTTATTCTTTAAATAATATGCCTCCGGTGATGGCTGCCAGTCGTATTTATCATACTTTTTCTTAAACTGAATCTTAAGCTGAAGGCGCGTGTATTTTAAATAAATCCAAATCAAAAAGTTATCCAGCACCCTTGATGTTTCTGGTTCTCTTTTTATTCTTTCCTGTTCTTCTTCAAACTCATTTATTTCATCTTCAAGAGATGAGAATTTTCCAAATGATTTTTCCAAAAATAAATTCCTGTAAAAATCAAATAAAAATGCCTGGACTGCCGATGATAAACCTGCCAGAACAGTTAAGACCCATATGTAAACTACAGGATTTAAATTCAAATAATTCCATGACGAATGGAAAGTACCGTTATTATAAAGGTTTGTAAGCCCTACTCCAATACCAACAAATACAGCAGTGCTTACAACATAGTCAAGGAAGCCGTCAACAATTCTTCCAACCTTAGTGCCGTTCTTTTTTAGCCTTGCTATCTGCCCGTCAGCACAATCGAGCACATTACTGCTTAAATACAATATTGCCCCAAGTACAAGGTACTCATGCCATCCGCGTCCGAATGCGAAACCTGCCGCAATCCCAAAACACATGGCAATGGTTGAAACCATGTTTGGAGTAAGCGGCAAGGCAAATGTTGCTTTAACAAATAAAAACGCTACAGGTCTGTAGAACAAAAGGTCTAAATACTCTTCTGCTTCAACAACCTTTAACGATTCTTTATACTGCTGAATAAGTGTCATTAATCGCTATTAATTAGCACAAAATTATTTCCATGAAATTGTTGTAGTTCAGCTTTAAAAATACGGTAAAAAAAAGAGTAATAAAAGATGAAGATTTGCCCTGTTCAGGTGATATCCTGTAAGTATTATCATAAGCTTGTGATTATTGTTTACTTCTTCTTATATCTTAATTACATAGGATTATTTAATTTAATTTATTAAGTTTTCATTAGTTTATACAGTATTCAACTTTATAATATGTGTTACCATGAAAACAATACTTTTAACACACATCTTCATACTTCTTATTTGCGTAACAAGCTCATCACAGGTAAAAGTAAATATTTCACTTTCATCTTGCAGAATTGAAAACTATTACGTAGTGCAAGATGTAATAGCGACTATACCTCAAAACCAGGTATGGAGAGTTGGACAATGTAATATAAGGATAAGATATAATGTGTCAGGGGGATTTATACCTGTACCACTTCCGTTTACACCTATGTGTGAAAGCTTATATTATTATCAGATATATACTGTTTATGAAGATTATGCTCTTGAATTTTTTATATTCCGTACAGGCAATAAAAGATGTTGTTTATTAACACCGGGTAGCCATATTTTAGGAAAAATTTACTTCATGAGAACTTACGATGCTGATACCCTAATAGATTCCATAAAGGAAATTAATAGTGAATTGATGGATTCAATCACTGTTCTTAATTATGGTACTCAGTGGACAAAAACCAATCCAGCACCTTGTTATTATTCAACAATTGGAATTAATAATAATTACAAAACAACTCCAGATAAATTTAAACTGTATCAAAATTATCCAAATCCTGTTACCGGACCGGTTATCATCAAATTTGAAATTTATGAAGTAACTAATGATAAGCTGGATTCAAATCCGGGTAAAAGTGATGTTGTTAAAATCATAGTGTATGATGCGGTTGGGAAAGAAGTAGAAACACTTGTCAATAAGCGATATTCTCCCGGCACATATGAAGTTCAATGGAATGCCTTAGACTATCCCAGTGGAGTATATTTTTATAAAATGGAATGCGGAGAGTTTTCTGATGTGAAAAAAGTGGTGGTGGTAAAATAATTCAAATATTTTTATTATGAAAAAACTTAATACACTTCTGATAATACTGCTGATGGCTGCTGAGACAATGCTGCTGAATGGAAATATATATTCCCAGGTAGGGCAAGCTTGGGTAGCAAGATTTTTAGGACCCAACAACAATTTCAGTGTTAGTTCTATAGCTCTTGATTCTACAGGTAATATTATTTTAACTGGTATGACACTGGACTCAACAGGACAGCACTATTGTACTGTGAAATACAATCAAACAGGTATACTTCAATGGGCATCATTCTATAAAGGGTCCAATCAATGGAGCATAGATTTGGCAAGAGCTGTCGGTGTTGATGCAAATGGCAATGTATATGTCACAGGACAAAGCGGTGGAGGCATGAGCAATAATGATTATTGTACTGTCAAATATAATTCAAATGGTGTTCAGCAATGGGTAGCAAGATATCATTTCCCGGGTACCAGCGATAACGAAGCGTATTCACTTGCAATTGATAATAATGGGAATATTTTCGTCACGGGTTTTTCAGGTTCTTATTCAGCATCTATTATGTATTCATCAAGTGGAGATTCTTTATGGACATCAAGATATTATTCGTTAGTTGGATGGTTTGCTGCAATTGATAATCAAAACAATCCAATAATAACTGGAACTTCAAATGCCGGAATGACAACCATAAAATATAATTCATCAGGTGCACAACAATGGGTTGCAACTTATCCGGGAGCTAGCTATAAAGTTAAAACCGATATACTAAATAATGTATATATAACAGGTATGGGTGATGGAAGTAAATATGTTACAATAAAATATAATTCTACAGGTGTACAGCAATGGAAACAAACTTATATTGAACCTTCCACCGGATGGGTTAAAGATATTGCAGTAGATAAAAATCAAAATGTGTTTATTACAGGTTGGGTATTTTTTAATACTACGAGAAAGCATGATTATGGAATAGTTAAATACAACATAGGAGGTGCACAGCAATGGGCAAACATTTATAATGGCTCTGCAAATGATAATGATGAATCTTATTCTATAGCAGTTGACGATTCTTCAAACATATACGTTACCGGATTAAGTATTGAATCATCAGGTTCTAAATTTTGTACAATTAAGTACAATACAATGGGTGTACAACAATGGTTAATAAATTATCCGGGTATAGCAGCAGCAGTTCTTGTTGATAGGTGGAGAAATGTCTATGTGTGTGGAATTAATTCAGATACTGGGATTTTAATAAAGTATTCACAATTTGTACAAATAAATAATATTTCATTTAAAACACCAAAAACATATAAACTTGAACAAAATTATCCCAATCCGTTTAACCCTAATACAAAAATAAAATTTTCAATTCCAAAGAAAACCCACGTTCAATTGAAAATATACGATGTATTGGGGAGGATTAAAGAATTATTAATTGATAAAGAATTATCTCCATCAGTATATGAAGTAACATTTAATGCAAATAATTATTCAAGTGGAGTATATTTTTATAAAATGGAATGCGGAGAGTTTTCTGATGTGAAAAAGGCTATAGTGGTAAAATAATTTAATTAAATTACTAATGAGAAAAATATTCAGATACTTTCTGCTAATAATTCTTTTCAGCTCTGTTTACAACATTTATTCACAGGAAGACAGCACGCAATATATTTTAAAGGATACAGTTATTTCATATTATAAAATTTATGGAAGATTTAGTATTCAGCTAAAGCATCCACAAAACTGGCATTTGGTATTTTCTCAAGTTTCAAATTCTAAAGACAATGAAATTACTAGAGTATCAGTACATCTTATTGATTCATTAATTTATAATGATTCGATTACCAGCTATTATCTCACAGCTGTAGTCAGTATTACATTAGGTAATTACCTTGAATTCGAAAAAGGGTTTTTCAAAAACCGTTTTTTAATGGAAGATACTTCTTTGACTGCTTTTTCCAAGGATCCTGCACCCTCTTATTATGAAAAAATAAGCTACGATTTTTTTATCATTGAAAATTCAACTGAACAGGAAAAGCTTAATGTACAAACGTTTACAAAAATGGAAGCTTTTGATAAATATAAAACTTGTATTGAAGCAATTGTGCGTTCAATAAGAATGGTAAAATAGAAAATTTATAATCATCTTGCTGTTATTATCACTTTTAATGGCTCTCTATTGTAGCTTAAGTGTTAGTTTGCGTATAAGAAAGAATTAAAATGAGAGAATTATTAAATAAAAAAAATAATTCATAATTACTTGTTTTAGGGCAGTGGCAGGTTGGTCTTTCAAGTAGGAATGGATTTTAATATAATCATCTTAAAGCAAAAAAGAATAATTTCAACTACTCCCAAATAACCTAAAGGCAGACCTGACACAATCAACATGTTTGAATCTATTGATTTATTCCTAATGCAGCATCAAGTGTTAGTTTGCCTTTTTAAAAGAATTAAGCGGGAGAATTATTAAAAAAAAAGAAATACTTGATGATTATCTGTTTAGTATTGTTTTTTCAAAGAAATTATTTATCTTTGTATACAGAGTATAGTTATAACTAAACTTTTATAATGAAGATCAGGTTAATAGAAGAAATAGCTGAGGATTGTACTGTAAAATTATACAAAGCTGAGATTAACGGTGTATGCCTGTTTGATGTTTTTTACAATCATATATTAAATGAAGGTACATTTGAGAATGAATTAGATGCCATACAGGCAAGGTTATAAGATATTGCATATAATAAGTTTCCATTTCCAGCTAACAAAGTCAAAAATATTACACCTAACAAAGATATTCATAAGGAATATGAAATAAAGACAAAGAATCTAAGAGTATATTTGTTTAAGGATAAAAGGAGGGGAAAGATAATTATACTTGGAGGAAAAAAGAGTTCCCAGGATACTGATATAAATAAATTCAGAACTATAAAAAAAGAATATTTTAATCAATTTCCATATCGAAAATCATGAAAAGTAAAAAAGAAATATTAAAAAGCCCGGCATATTGGTACGAAAAGATTCAAAATGATTTATTCAGAGAGCTGTACAGGTATATGGATGAAAACAATAAAACTCAATCTGATATTGCGAGAGAGATGAATGTTACCAAGGGATACATTTCGCAAATATTGAATGGAAATTTTAATCCAACTTTAAAAAAGCTTATTGAGTTTTCATTGTTTGTTAAAAAACTGCCGGTAATTGGATTTGTTACAGAAGAGAATTATAAAAGAAGAGGTAAAGCAGCTTCAGCAAGAAAAACTAAACGTTCCAATAAATACGAAAATCAATTAATATTAAATGATATTAAAGCTTCAAGATCTGCAAAAAAAGAATACATTCCTTTAAGTGCTAAGGGTAGAATTTAAACAAAAATGAGCCTTTTAGCTCAAAAAATCAGAGTTGGGTTCAAAACAGAGCCAAGTTGGATTCAAGTTGTGTCGGAGTTGGTATCAAGTTGGTATCAAGTTGGGTTATCGTTTTTTAAAAACAGGGGTTAAACCTTTGCAGTATAAGCAGATAACGCCGTCAGAAATGTGAGATTTTCGGTCTAAAATTGGCGATTTTGAGCCGGAATCACAACTTTTTCATCAAAATAAAACTTCACTATATCATTAACCATTATCGCTATGGGAAAAATCCGGTAGCAAATTATTGTCGCTGTTGT
>RPQH01000066.1 GCA_003820375.1 Ignavibacteriota bacterium | reverse complement strand
GCCAAATTTTTCCCATAGCGATAATGGTTAATGATATAGTGAAGTTTTATTTTGATGAAAAATTGGCGATTCCGGCTCAAAATCGCAAATTTTAAATCAAAAATCTCACATTTCTGACGGCGTTATCTGCTTATACTGCAATGACTTAACCCCTGTTTTCCAAAAACGATAACCCAACTTGATACCAACTTGAACCCAACTCCGACGCAACTTGACCCCAACTTAGCTCTGTTTTGAACCCAACTCTGATAATTGCGAATTTCGAATTGTGAATTGCGGATTAACAAGCATTTTTCATATGTCATTCCCGCCCGCCTGTATGGGCAGGCATGCTTTTAGCTGGGTTACACACCGGGTCATCCACGCCCCACCACCACGTGTCACAACTACGTGCAACACCACGTGTCACCACCACGTGTCACTACCACGTGTCACCACCACGTGTCACTACCACGTGTCACCACAACGTGTCACTACCACTCCTTACCAAATTTCTATTTGGTAAGGTTCTATCGGGAGATTTACAATCCTTCAATGGGCTTTCCCAAATAGAAATTTGGGAAAGAGGAGTACGGTTAATCCCGAAGTCGAAGATCCGGCTCTGACGGAGGATAACATTATGGTAGAAATATCAAAAAAAGGAAATGAACCCCGACGGGGTGACATTATTACAGCATAAGGGTTATGAGAGATTCTCCAAGCCGGATGATGTGTGTCCCCACAGGGGTCTAAGGACAGGTCATTTGTAGGAAAGCAAAGATAATACCTGTTTATTTCATTCTTTTATTTTCCCTTTACACTTTTATATTTGTAAGATGGACCTGGCACTGCCCTTAGATGGACCTGACACTGCCCTTAAATTACTGAATTCTCTTGGCATCCCAGTCTTCACGCCATGCATCAGACTCCCCATCGGTTGAATATTTCCATTTGCCATCAATAGAATTGCCGTCAGTTGATAAAGTAAATATTACTGTTCCTTCTCTTTTGTTGCTTTGAGACCAATGACAGGTAGCTGTATTGTCTTTTATTGTACCATTTGTAATTAAACCATCAAGATAACCATATGAACCGTTTAAAGATGTACCGGACTGAGTAAGAATCATAGTTCCCCAGCAATCCCATTTTCCCGTAAAAGATGCACCTGTTAACGTGTTTTCGCCCGTAGAATTATTCTCACTATTTTCATCCAGCATTTTTATTATCTTCCTTACGCAAAATACCATATCATTACCTGAAAATCTTTCAACATCTTCCATTTTTATTTTTACTTGTTTTAGAAAATCCATGCGATACAAATAAGTTAGATAAAATAAAGATGCACCTTCAGGTTTCGTACCAAGGGATGGACTTTTTATCGGAACATTGTTAAGCATTTCAATCTCCTTACCATACAACACTTCCATATTATTAAATACTTCAAATCTATCCATACCCGAATTGATTGATAACACAAAAAAATCTACCGCACTTTTTATCTCTGAATAAGGCGGGTAACCGGCTACCCAATCAGGATTTCTTTCAATAGTGTAATTATCCAAATACTTACACTCGCCAAAATATTGATACCAAACAACACGATAGGCATCGTCTCCAAAGCTATTTGAAATTGAATACTCAAGATCGCCCATATCTTTAGACTCTCTGATTTTTTTAGCTACCTGATAGTTCATTGCAGATTCTGTACATGCAGAAACCTTATCAAGATTACCTTGTTTATTCAGCATGGCAGCAATATCATTATACTTTGAAGATGTTGAAGGATCATCCCGCAGGAAATTTAATAACGCAGTTTTTTTTGTCTCGGATGAGAACTGGGCTCTTAAAACAGGATTTAATATAAATAAAAAGAGCAGTAAAAAGTAAACTAGTTTTTTCATAGCAATAGATATTTTAGTTAAAAAATTATTTTTCTATCACATTTTTATAACCGGTGCTTCTGCAAGCGATTCGTTTGCTAAGTTGAATATTTTGGCAGGGTAAAAACAACAAGAATAAGACGATATTCAAAATCCAAAATAATAATTATAAAAGAGCAAATATATGTTATTACCCTATTTATAATAGCAAATAAATAGCATTTATAAAATGAAAAATAGTTTATACTAAACGTCAAATTTGGGGATAACAGCCGGGCAGGAAATTTGGGAAAGAGGGGTGAGCGTCTCCTTATCAAATTTTCCTTAGATCCCTGTGGGACCATTTGGTATGGTTCTATCGGGAGATTTACAATCCTTAAATGGGCTTTCCCAAATAGAGATTTGGGAAAGAGGGGGTACGGTTAATCCCGAAGTCGAAGATCCGGCTCTGACGGAGGATGATATTATGGTAGAAATATCAAAAAAAAAGTAAACGAACCCTGAAGGGGTGACATTATTACAGCATAAGAGTTATAAAAGATCCTCCAAGCCGGGTGATTGTGTGCCGGGTTATTTATAATTAATGATAGATTACACTTGCATATACTGAAACATAACAACCTGGAAATAATTCATATCTTCTAGATCAACCCGACACTGCACTAGATTCTGCTTAAAAAACCACTCAAAACACTCCATACACTCAAAGCACTCCATACACCCCAAACTTTTTTCAGTAACTACTTGCAAAAATAAAAATCGTATTGTATATTTGTATAGTGATAGATTGTCACTGAAGAACTCAGGGCAAACTATTCAAATTGCGAATTGCGAATTTTCAATTACGAATTGAATAATTTTTTTCAATCCGGAATTGGTCCCAAAGGGATGCCAATGGCACAATCCGAAATCCGAAATTTGGAGAGTTTGCCTTTTTTTTATTTATAATAAATCATGATAACAATAACAAAACAAACAAAACCAATCATACTTCGGAAAGCAAGCAAGCGGCTTTGTGAAGTTACGGCAGAGCCGGCTATGATTGAAAGACTTGCAGGTTACGGTTTAAATGAAAAGGAAATTGCAAATATTTTAGATATTACAGCTATCCAGTTTTATAAGGCAATCCGGAAATACAGAACAATAAAAGATGCTATTGAACGCGGAAGGAAAAAGGTTTCTGCAAGTGTCGTGGAATCGTTATATAAGCGGGCAACCGGTTTTTTTAACGATACAATCATTTATACCAAACATAAGGGCGTTGCTGCCGCGCATCCCGCCACTAAATACTATCCGCCCGATATTAAGGCAATTGCTTTCTGGCTTAAGAACAGAATGCCAATGGAGTGGAGGGATAAGATTGACCCTGAAAAAGGAACGTATCTTATTGATGAAGAGACGTTCAAATTTTTGACTGATATAACAGTTAAACGAATGCAAGAGATGACGTAGAAGGAGTTAAAGGTTGGTCCCACTAAAGCGGGATTTCACTAAAAGCTCAAAAGGATGGAACGTATTATTATAATTTTATTAATGAAAAAGCTTCCATACCTTCACTCAGGTATGGAAGCTTTTATTGCTTAATTATTACTATCAAAAGAACCGGCAGCAAAACCGGTATTTTCATTAATAAATGAAATTGAAGAAACATATCCACTATTCAATTTGACAGCATTCCATGAATTACCGCCGTCATCCGATTTAAAGATAAAGCCGCTGCCGCAAATACATATTTTATTTTCCGATAAAAATTTTATATCCCGGAATCCGTAGTAATAATTCTGCTGAAGCGGCAGAGAAAGTTTGAGCCAATTCAAACCGCCATTTGTAGTTTTAATTGCAGAATTTGGGCCTACTGCAATACCAAGGTTTTCATTATAAAATTTAATATTATATAACGCACCGGATATTGCAGAATCTGCAAGTATAACTGTCCATGAATAACCGCCATCTTCAGTTTTTGAAACTATCCCATAAGGATAATTTTCACCAACAGCAAATCCGGTATTATCATTTATAAAATCCGAATTAACATAATTGCCAAATGATATTGGGTCGAGCCAAGTCCACGATAAACCACCATCTGAACTCTTATTTATATAATTATTGTCGTATAGTGCATATCCCATATTCTGATTTGAAAAATCTATATCATACGCCCACTGAGCGTTGTTCTCATTAACAATAGACCAATGAATGCCTTTATCATCAGATTTCAATACGATACATCCTCCATTAACTTTTTTACCAACTGCAAAGCAGGTATTAAGATTAATAATAGACAGAGAACTGAAATCGGCATTTTCAATTCCATCTATTTTAAACCAATAATCACCTGAATTATTTGTTCTGTAGATAACATTAAAGCCCACTGCTAAACCAATGGAATCATCGAAAAACCCGATATCATTCATATATGATGAAAAACTGACAGGAGTTGTATTGTTTTGCATTTTCTCCCAACTGCTTCCGCCATCAGTTGTTTTAAAAAAAACAGGACGATAATAATCAGGCAGATTAGGTTCAGTTGAGTTTTGTTTACAAGATGAGAAAATGAAAGCGAGAAATAGAAGGGTTATTAATGTATACTTCATTTTGGTAACTGTTTAGATTATTTAAAAATAAGCTTTTAATTAAAGCTGCAGTAAATTATCTACCCTGTTACCTCCTATTATTTATAAAATAAGTTAAACTATTATAATCCACTGATTTATAATAATCAATAATAAATTTAATCCCTGAAATAATCCAAAAGATGGCATACAAAAACCATTCCCCACTGCCGTCCAAAATAAAAATGGAACTCGATTAAATTCCGAAAAATAATCTTTTAATGATAAAAAAATATTTATAATAGACGAGAACCCCCCTCTCCTAGCGAAGCGTTCAGGAGAGGAGATGGGGGTGAGGTTTTGGAACTGCGATGAATAAAACGAATTCTTTTATTATTAATATTCTCCAACAAAAGATTAAATACTTCTTTTGAATATAAAAAATTTCTTTTGTAACTCCAGATCTGAAAACCTCACCCCCATCCCCTCTCCTGAACGCTTCGCTAGGAGAGGGGGGTTTAAATTTTTTACTACAACGTTTTGGAAAGATGTGACCATTCCCAATAAAAGCCATAAATCTTTAAATTGACATTATTTTAAGATTTCGTTATTTTTGTTAATTATTTTAATCAATTTTTTGCAAAATGGCGGAAAAAAACAATAAAAATGATGAAAATCAGCCGTCTGAAATGCAAAAAATAGCATCGTCTTACCGTTCAGGTTGGGCGTACGCTGAAGCTCCCCTGCAGTATGGCCTGGCAATTGTCATTTGCACTTTAATCGGGTATGGACTTGATGAATTGTTCAATACTGCTCCGATTTTACTGATTACAGGGGTTATTATAGGTTCGGTAGCCGGGTTTATCGGATTGCTGAAATCTTTAAATGCTCTCGGCTCTAAAAAGAAGGATGACGGAAATAAAAAAACTTGACTTACATTTTATCCGTAATATTTTATTAGCATCAATTATTGTTTTAATAATTTCTGCTTATCCTATTCATATTTATGCTTCAGCTAACCAGGTTATCTCGATATTTTACGGCTATTTAATCAGCCTGATAAATATTTTAATAGGATACGGATTCAATGAAATAGCATTAAGCAAAAGCCCGAAAAAATTTATGGCAATAGTTTTCGGAAGCCTGCTTTTCAGATTAATGCTGATGAGCCTGGTACTTGTGTTGTTGTTAACCTACTCAGGGCTTGATACTGTAACGCTTGTAAGCTCTGTTTTTTTCTTTTATTTTCTTTTTATTTCTTTAGAGATACATTTTTTGTTTAAAAAAACTTCCGGCAAAAATTTAAAATTAAACCTGTTATAATAACTTAATGACATTATTAACGAGTTTTATACAACATGGGACAGATACTTTAAGTACAGTTGGCGAGAAAGTACACGCAGAAGATAACTGGATTATACATCATATATTAGACCATGAATTTATTAAATTAACTCCAATTCAACTGGGGTCTTTTATCATTGACCTTTCCATTACAAATAAAGTTTTAATGATGATGGTATCCGCTGTTCTGCTGGTTATCATATTAAATATTGCAGCAAAAAGCAACAGTAAGCACAAAGCTCCGAAAGGTTTCGGCAATTTTATTGAGATGATAATGGTCTTTTTGAGAGATGAAGTAATTATGCCTGCAATTGGGCATGGCGGAGAAAGATACCTTCCGTTTTTCTTTACTATGTTCTTTTTTATTTTAATGGCTAATTTACTTGGGCTCGTTCCGTTTATGTCAACAGCTACAGGTAGTGTAAGTATTACTGCAGGTCTTGCCATAATTACATTTGTCATGATGATTGCATTAGGCATAAAGAGTAACGGAGCTGTCGGATACTTTAAAGGGCTTATACCGCCGGGAATACCAGCTTTTGTTTTACCGATTATGATAGTAGTTGAATTCCTTGGATTGCTTACAAGACCATTTGCATTATGTATCCGTCTATTTGCCAATATGACTGCAGGACACGTTGTTATTCTGGCATTAATAGGGTTAATATTTACACTGGGATACGGAGCAACACCGGTTTCTATCGGGTTTGCATTATTTATTTATTTACTTGAGATTTTAGTTGCTTTATTGCAGGCATATATTTTTACAATGTTATCTGCATTGTTCGTCGGTATGTCTATACATCAGGAACATTGATTAATTGCGAATTGCGAATTGTGAATTACGAATTGTATAAATTGAGTTGAGAATACAAATAATTGATTCACGTGAATAAGAGAATTTAATCAATAACGAATTGTGAATTTCGAATTGTATAAATTGAGTTAAGAATATAAATAATTGATAATTGATAATTGTTAATTGATAATTGTTAATTGACAGAAAAAAGTTTTTACAAACAATAAATAAAACATCAACAAAAACAAAAATCAGAAAGGATAAACAATAACAATGAATCTAGCAGCATTAGCAGCAGGATTAGGCGCAGGACTTGCAGTCATAGGCGCAGGTCTCGGAATCGGTAAATTAGCAGCATCCGCAATGGAGGCAATCGGCAGACAACCCGAGGCAGGCGGAGATGTAAGAACATCAATGATTATTGCTGCAGCTCTTGTAGAAGGTGTTACCCTTTTCGCTCTCGTTATTTGCTTTATCTTAGCAGGTAAATAATACATATTGATAAATTTTCCGGCATAAACTGCCGGTTGTTTTGAAAAGGATTTTAAATGACATTAGCTAATATTTTTTTAGCAAAGTTCTATACTATTTTATTATTTGTAGAACCTGAAAAATCTCCGTCGGATACCTTGCTTTCGGTTGAGCCGGGTCTTATTATATGGACAATTATTATCTTCATACTATTATTGTACCTGTTAAAAAAGACTGCATGGAAACCGCTGCTTAAATCGTTAAGCAACAGGGAACAGCTTATAAGGGATTCGGTTGAAAAAGCCGAAACCTTAAGGCAGGAAGCCGAAAGAATGCTCGAAGAGAACAAGAAAGTTCTTGCAAAAGCCGATGAAGAATCAAGACGGATAATAAATGAAGGAAAAGAATTCGCAGAGAAGCTGAGGAACGAGCTTATTAGCAAAACCAATGAAGATACAAACAGAATGGTTCAGCAGGCAAAAGCCGATATTGAACGTGAAAAGCTTGGAGCTTTAAATGAGTTAAAAGGCGAAATAGCTTCACTTGCTATACAGGCAGCAAGCAAGATAATTGATGAAAACCTCGATGACAATAAACAGAAAAAGATAATAAGTAAATTTGCCGAACAGATACCTAAAAACTAACAGCTTTTTATATGATAAATAAAAAAGTAGCAAGAAGATATACATTAGCGTTACATGCAATATCAGAAGAACGGACTGTTACCGATTTGGTAAAAAGTGATGTATCTTTATTTAAAAAAGCTATTGAAGATTCAAGAGAGTTAAAAACTTTTCTTCATTCACCTGTTATTAATGCACGCAAAAAGAAAGCTGTATTAGAACAGCTGTTCGGTGATAAAGTAAATGAACTTACATTAAAGTTCATTTTAATCCTTGCAGATAAAGGGCGTGAGAGTTACCTGTATGATATATCAGTGGATTTCTTAAATCTGGTTAATGAAAAACGCGGTATTGTTACTGCAAATATCAGGACAGCAATTGAGCTGACTGAAAGCGAAAAGAAAAACCTTGAGTCAAAGCTAAAAGAATATACAGGTAAACAAATCAATGCGCATTTTACAATAGATAAATCGATCAAAGGCGGATTTGTTGCACAGGTACATGATACAATAATTGATGCAAGCATAAAAAGACAGCTTGAAATGCTGTATGAACATTTTAAGCAAGGGAGTTTTACAAATAATTGAGTAAATATTTTTTTTTATTACTCGCATTATTCTTTAGTTCTTTCACAATTTATGCACAGTATGGAGAAAACCTGACATTTGTATCAGGTGATTATAAGTTTAACTCAGTGTATGACTCTGTTAATTACTGTTCTGCACTCAGTATAACAAAGAACGGTAAAGAGATTTTCAAAGGTGAATGTTCGGATATGATTTCAAGCATAAACGAGTATGACCTTGAAGGAAACGGCAAGAAGCAGATAATAATTGAATACTATACAGGCGGAGCACATTGCTGCACATATCTTGCCATTAGCCAATTAAAAGAGAATTCATTGGTAATTCTCGATACATTATTCCTTGGGAATGTCAGCTACCAGATATTGGATTTGGATAACAATGGGAAGAAAGAGATATTAACGATGAACGACATGTTCGCATATGCATTTACAAATTTCGCGCAGTCGCAATTTCCAATTGCAATTTATCAATTCCGGAACAATAAGCTGAAGTTTGTAAATGATGAGTTCGAAAAGGTGGTTTTGAAGGATATTGATGAACTTGAAAAGCAATTAAAGGAATATACATCTGCAGGATTTGAGTGTCCTAAAGATGCAAGCGATGATACATTTAATACCGATGCCGGTGCAGTGAAAGCATTGCTTGCCCCGATAGTTGCGGATTATTTTTCAATTGGCAGAACAGAAGAAGGATATGACCGCATAAAAAAAGTTTATAAATGCCCCGACAGGGACAATTTTATTAAGATTTTAAAAAACGAATTTAAACTAAAATAGACAATAAGTACTTATGGCTGAAGTAAAACCGGATGAAGTATCTGCGATACTTCGAAAACAATTATCAGGATTTGAAAAAGAAATAGACGTATATGACGTTGGTACAGTTGTTCAAATTGGTGATGGTGTTGCCCGCGTATATGGTCTTACAAAATGTATGGCAAGCGAGCTTATAGAATTCCCCCATGGTGTATTCGGTATGGCTCTGAACCTTGAAGAAGATAATGTCGGATGTATTCTCTTCGGTGATTACACTCTCGTAAGAGAAGGTGATGAAGTAAAAAGAACCGGAAGAGTAGCATCAATGCCTGTAGGTGAAGCTATGATGGGCAGGGTTATTAATCCTCTCGGACAGCCCGTAGACGGCAAAGGACCTATCAATACGACAGAATTCTTACCTATTGAAAGAAAAGCTCTCGGTGTTATACAGAGACAGCCGGTTAAAGAACCACTTCAGACTGGTATAAAAGCTATCGATTCAATGATACCGATTGGACGCGGACAGAGAGAGCTAATTATCGGTGACCGCCAGACAGGTAAAACAGCCATTGCAATCGATACAATCATCAACCAAAAAGGGAAAGATGTATTTTGTATCTATGTTGCAATCGGGCAGAAGAAATCGACGGTAGCACAGGTAATTGCAAAGCTGGAAGAAGCAGGCGCAATGGAATATACTACAATTGTTGCAGCAACAGCTTCTGATCCGGCACCAATGCAGTTTATATCGCCTTATTCAGGTGCAACATTAGGTGAGTACTTCCGTGATTCGGGAAGACACGCATTATGCATATACGATGACCTTTCAAAGCAGGCAGCATCATACAGGGAAATATCATTATTATTAAGAAGACCTCCGGGACGTGAAGCTTACCCGGGTGATGTGTTCTACCTGCATTCAAGACTACTTGAAAGAGCATCAAAGCTCAGTGATGAACTTGGCGGTGGAAGCTTGACAGCACTTCCTGTTATTGAAACACAGGCAGGTGACGTATCAGCTTATATTCCAACTAACGTTATCTCAATTACCGACGGGCAGATATATCTTATTCCTGACCTGTTCAATGCAGGTATCAGACCCGCTATTAACGTTGGTATATCCGTTTCACGTGTGGGCGGTTCTGCACAAATAAAAGCTATGAAAAAGGTTGCTGGTTCATTAAGATTGGACCTTGCACAGTACAGAGAGCTTGAAGCATTCACAAAGTTCGGTTCAGACCTTGATAAATCGACACTGCAGCAGTTAAGAAGAGGTGCACGCCTTGTTGAAATACTGAAACAGGGACAGTACACTCCTTACCCGGTCGAAGACCAGGTTGCTATTATCTTCGCAGGAACGAACGGATACCTGGATGAAATTCCCATTGAGCATGTGTTACGGTATGAAAAAGAATTTCTTGAGACTATGCGTTTAAAACATAAAGGACTGCTGGATGAAATATCATCTAAAAAAGACCTAACTGATGAAATTAACAGCAAACTAAAGACAATACTTGATGAATTCACAAGTAATTTTAAGGTTTCATTAAATAATCACTAATATGACAACAAAAGCTCCGTCAAAAATAAAAGCAGCCGATCCATCTGATCCGTTGAAAATAATTTATGATATGGTAGAAAAAGAGTTTACTGATGTATTACCTGTTACAAATGACCGGTACCGGCTTGGATTTAACCTTCATAAATTTTTCAAGGGTGAAGCTAATTCTGTTGAAGAAGCAGTACGAACAACCAAACCTGAAACAAAGATAGATTTAAATGAACTGGTTAAAAAAGTAGAAGAAAAATATAATAAACTAAATCTCAACCGGAAATAATATAATTGGCATCATTAAGAGATATAAAGAGCAGAATAAACAGTATCAAAAGTACTGAGAAGATAACCCGTGCCATGAAAATGGTCGCGGCTGTTAAGTTCAGGAAAGCACAGGAAAATGTACTGGCAGCAAGACCTTATGCACGCAAGATTTCCGAAATATTGAAGAACCTGATACCAACTATAGAAAATCTTGATAACGAGCTCTTGCAGGAAAGAGAAGTAAAAAGAATTTGTGTAGTCGTGGTTACAAGTGATAGAGGGTTTGTAGGTTCTTTTAATACAAACCTTATCAAAGCAGCACAGGTATTAATTAATGAGAAGTATTCTGAATATATTAAATCACATAACTTAACACTGGTAACTGTTGGCAGAAAAGGATATACTTTCTTTTCAAAACGCGGTTATGATTTATTTGCCAGGTATGTTGATGTATTTGACAGGATAGAGTTTCTTACTGCAAGAAAAATTATCAATGATGTTATACAGGGTTACAGGGAAAAGAAATTTGATAAGGTAATTGTAATATATAACGAATTCAAATCTGCTATCCAGGCAAAAATAGTCGAAGAACAATTCCTGCCGATTGTTTCAATTAACGGCGAAGAGAAAAAAGAGGAAGCGAATATTTCTAACTTCATCTTTGAGCCGTCGGGGAAAGAAATAGTAGATTACCTGCTTCCAAAACATCTCAATACACAGATATGGAGAGTAATACTCGAATCGTTTGCATCAGAGCAGGCTGCAAGAATGACAGCTATGGAAATGGCAACAACCAATGCCAATGAACTAGTATCTTCACTCCAGTTAATATATAACCAGGCACGCCAGGCAGCAATTACAAAGGAAATTCTGGAAATTGTCGGCGGTGCAGAAGCATTGAAGGAATCAAGTTAATATAGTTTGTAAAGTTTGTAAAGTAAGGATGTCTTTTGGCATCCTTTTCTTTTATAAATAAGGCACTTAGTTTATACGATGGCATTGTAAATTTTCCTTGATTTCTATACGATGGAATCGTATAGTATGTTCATGAAACTATCCTATCTTAATTTTCATTATAACAATCGTAATTGTGTAAGTATGAAAATCTTTATATATTTATAATATGAAAGCAATAGAATTTCCGACGAAGATAAGAAAAGATAAAAATATTGTAGTTCCGGATAAATATAAAAAGGAACTCAGGGAAAATCAAAAAGCGCGTGTTATTATTTTGCTTGAAACAGAAAAAGATGAAAGAGCTTGGGAAGAACTTACAACTGACCAATTTTTTAATGGTTACCTTGTTAAAGACGCTGCATACGATAAGCTGTAATTATGATTAATTATAAATTTGGAGATGTAGTATTACTAAGCTTCCCATATACGGATTCAAGTAATAATAAAAAAAGACCTGCAATGGTATTATTAGATACTAAAGATGATGATATAATTGTATCCAGAATAACCAGCAAAATCAATGAATCAGAATATGATTCGGAAATCAAAGATTGGAAACTTGCGGGGCTATTATTCCCTTCTACAACCCGGCTTCACAAAATAGCAACTATTAATAAAGAACTTGTTGAAAGAAAACTGGGGGAATTTTCTAAGAATGACTCAGAAAAAGCCGCGGGAATTGTCAAGAAACTGTTTGGTTCAATTTAAATTATTAGATGGATAACTGCAAAGAGCTTTCACGCTTTCGAATTTTCAAATTAGGAGATGGATTTGAAGTATGGACAGGAAAAGACAGCTCAGCAAATGACCTGCTCTCCATGAAATATGCACGGCAAAACGACTTGTGGTTCCATGTAAGAGGGACAAGCGGTTCACACACTATACTCCGTATACCTGAAGACGCTTCAGAGCTTCCCAAAGATTATATTAAAACTGCAGCAGAAATAGCTGCATATTACAGCAAAGCAAAAAATGCTAAGAACGTTCCTGTTGCTTACACGCAGTCAAAAAATGTACAAAAATATAAGGGTGCAAAATCAGGAAGTGTTGTTGTAAAAGGAGAGAAAGTTATTAAGGTTCAGCCAAAAATCCCGCCTGATTAATTTGAATGAAATTATTATTTAATAAATCTTATAATCCTTTTTCTTCGAGTAGCTTAAAAAAATATTTGGTTGTTTTCCCGGAATTATCATACTTATCGATGTAGCCGGTAAATTCTTTTAATGTTATATTCCTTCCACTAAATTCAAAGTAAAAATCTTTTGTAAAAATTCTCCAGTTTTCTTCACCCATTTGTTTTCTAAGTAAGTCTAGTACAACTACACCTTTGCCATAGATTAATATCCCCTTTTCTTTTGTGTTGGGGAAATCAATTTCTATTATTGGCATATCATTTTTACTTCCTTCAACTTTTTTATAAGCATCTAAACACATGTTTAATTCTTTTTGAAATGCTTCTTCCCCTTTTGTTTCCTGAATATACATCAATCTTAAATACTGCGGTACAGAAACTGATAAGAACCAGAAACCTTTGCAAAATAGCTTAGGGAAAATCCCTGCTCCATACCATTGTGAAGCTAACGCCATAAAAAGCTGTTCATTATACCCAGCAGCAAGGTTTTTTATCACATCACTTCCTAATGTAATGAATGAACTGCCTAAATTAGCTCCATCAAACTCCGCTGATTCAACAAGCACTAACCTGTTAAAACGGTACTCTCCTATAGCTGAATTACAATGTGTTATAAAACTGCAGGTATTATAACAGATTGTATCCGCTGCTGAGTTTTCTGAAGAAGGAAGAAGAAAAACCAAAGTATTTATATTGCTGCATTTACATTCCTTAACAACATAATTTTTTTCATTAGTAATAAATAAAGGCAGCTTAAACACGTGTACTGTGCTTTCATAAGTTAATGATATTAAATTATCTGAAATAACTTCATTAATCAAGTTTCCCGCTGTTAATGCAATATAATTTGCAGGTACCAATAAGTGTGTTTTAAATGTAAAAATATTATCTGCAATCATTGGATACCATCTGTGCCCCCTGTCCAATAATATTATTGTATCTATTACCGGGTACATATAATCAAAAACAATCGTAAACTTTTTATCTTTTTTCATCTGTTCACTTAATATTATAACCATTGTATCTTTTCCCTTTGAATAATAATCAACTTTTTTGTAGTGGTTTTCATCGTAATGAGCAATATTTTCAACCTGATTTTTGGAACTAAACAATAATTCAAAAGTATCTACAGGATTATCTATTTCGAAACTTACCTTAGCATTAATTAATAAATGTGTTTTTGATTCATGTTGAACAACATAAATATCATACGAATTTATTATTGCCTGCGGATAAAGGTTCGAGAAAAATGGCATCAGGAACAGAAAGAGAATAATTTTATTCATACACAATTCCTTTCTTATTTCTGTATTAACAACAAATTTTTACTAAAAAAACCTATCTCAATATACTTCAATATTTGAGATAAAAATAAGGAAAATTGATATACAGCCGTGTGATTAAAATGCAAAAGGTTAATAAATTATAAAATATTATTAAGAAAAATGACTCCAGGCACTTACCTCCGGGTTCAAGACACTAAAAATCATTTATCAGCTTTTGTATTTGTATCTCTACTTCGCTTATTTTACTTTGAATTTGTTCCTGGCGGTTAGGTTTAGTTTTTAATAAATAAGTATAAGCTTCAATAGCATCGAAATAATTTCCTTGTTTTGCAAAAATATCTGCAAGGGTTTCTGTTATTATTTTTACTTCGAATTTATTTTTGAGGCGTTTCTTTTCAAATGTTGGTTTTGAGTTTTCACGCTTGAAGAAATGCGGAGTCTCTGCTATCTTTTTAAATTCATTATACTCGTTTGACTCATCAAAGTTAAAATCAATTTTATCATTGATAAGGTCAGCAGCTTCGTAACTCGGAAAAAGGTTATAGTTAAAATCAAAATCATTAAATACGGGAGCTTTAAAATCCAGCACCGGGAATATATCCTCATCATGTTTTCGTGAGACTTCACTTTTTGTCAGGTCATTGGCTATATCAAGAAATTTCTTGGCTATTTCCATATCAGGATATTCTATAAGTATCTGTTCAAATATTTTTTTTGCATCATAGAAATACCTGTTAGCAAGATAACATTTGGCGAGTATAAGTTTTGCTGTTGTATAATTCGGATAAAACGTAAGGCCTGTTTGAAGAAGATTAATTGCTTCGTTTATATTCCCGTTAACCAGATAATAATTAGATAATTTTACAAATTCCGGGGTTAAAGGATTATCCCTAATCTTCTCTTCGAATTTTGCAATAAGATATTTAATAATTTCATTATCTACCATTATTCAGCAGCTTGTTTTGCAAATTTCCTGTTTGATTCTATCACATGCTTTATTGAGAGATATGCAACCAATCCAAAGCCCATGGAATACATAAGCTGGAACGGTATGGCAGATATCTGTAAAGTTATAACAGAAATCACGACACCTGCAAAACTATAAATAGAAATTAAAAGTTCGAAAATAACAGTTAAGCTGATTTTTTTATGAACATACTTTTTATCCAGCCATGTATCCTTTTTATCAACAATTAAATATTTCGGAGTCCTGACAAATTCGGATTTTTTGTTAAATAACGCCTCAATCACTGCTTTTGTATTGTTGATAGCAAAACCCATGCTTCCAGCCATAAATACGGGGAACAGAAGCACCCTGCTCCGCCAGTCATCATAAACATCTTTTTGCGAATAAAGATAAAGCAGGAATGAGCCGATAAATGCAAGAACAAATACCGACATAAATGTAAAGTATATATCATATTGCCCGCCGTTCTTTATTAATACAATCGGTACATTCAGCAGGCAAGCCATTAGTATGAACGGAAATACAATGTTATTTGTAAGATGGAAGGTCGATAATATTTTCATCCTGAGCGGGAACTTCGATTTCCAAACCCTGGGGAGAATTTTCTTGCACGTCTCTATTGCTCCTTTTGTCCACCTGAATTGCTGTGATTTAACGGAATTTATTTCCGATGGTACTTCAGCAGGAGTTGTAAAATCTGTTAGGTATTTAAATTTCCATCCTTTAAGCTGAGCCCTGTATGACAGGTCAAGGTCTTCAGTCAATGTATCTGCTTCCCAGTTCCCGGCATCGAAAATACATTCTTTACGCCACATGCCGCTGGTTCCGTTGAAGTTTATGAAGTAATTTGCCTTATTTCTAACCTGTTGTTCAATTACAAAATGCCCGTCGAGTGATAATGCCTGAATTTGAGTCATAAGCGAGTAGCCGCGGTTCAAATGTTCCCATCTTGTCTGTACCATGCCAATTTTTGGGTCATTAAAAAACGGTAATACAATCATTAAAAAATTCTTTTTTGGAATAAAATCAGCATCAAATATTGCAATAAACTCACCTTTAGCAGTTTTCAATCCTTCTTTCAAAGCTCCTGCTTTAAATCCTGACCTGTCCTGACGGTGAAGATGTTGTATATCAAATCCTGCAAGCTGGTATTCTTTTATAATTTTTTCAACAATCTCAACTGTCTCATCAGTCGAATCATCCAGCACCTGAATCTCAAGCTTATCCATAGGATAATCTATTTCGCAAGTTGCCTTTATTAATCTTTCTATAACATACATTTCGTTGAATATAGGAAGTTGAACAGTAACATGGGGAAAGGATGCAAGTACACCTGTGAAATCATCTCTTTTATGCCTGTACTTCAGGTAGTAGTATATCATAATAAAGCCATGTGAACCAAAGGTAAAAAGAACTAATAGCGAAGCAATATAAGTGAACAGTATATATTTTTCCAATGTATTCTAATTGTTTCTCTAAAATACGGTTTTTTCCGATAATATTTAATTACTAAATATTTACCAATCTGAAATTACGGACAGCAATATATCGTCAGTTATCTTATCCATCGCAGTCTTTACACCTTCGTCTCTTCTGGAAAACCCGCCGCCCTGGCTTTCATATTCTCCCCAGTTTGTAAATTCCCTGGTCCAGATATTTTTTGTCTTTTTTAAATTCTGAAAATCTGTACTGACAATTATTGTTACTTTTCTTCTTGTTACCTGCTCTGCACCTGTTACAACAAGTGCCTCATCCCTGACTGCGGTAATTCTGCAGGTTAACATTCCGTCTGCAGTGGTTTTCTCGGTATATTCAAGTGTGTTATCATTGATAAATTTATTCTTAAGCAGTACAGTCATGTCATCGCCGAGAGTCGGAAGCCCAAAGCCGCTTTCATCTGTAATTGTCGGGATAAATATAGTTTTTATTCCTTCTGGCGGTGATGCTCCCTTAAAGCTGTAGTTGCAGGAAGAAAACAATATTAAAAAAGAAAATAATAGTAAATATTTCAGTTTTTGAATATCCAATAAACTAATATTCTCCTCTTCCGTTTTTTAAGCCGTAATCTTTATATTTCCGGTACAATGTACGGTTACTGAGCTTTAGCTTTCGTGCAATTTTGCTGATATCGCCATGGTATTTTTTCCAGTAATAAGAAAGGAAATGCCTTTCAAGGTCATCATAGGTGAGTAGTTCAAGCTCTTTATCAGGTATTGCAAGTCCGTCGAAAACAATATTCTGGCTTTCTTGTTTTTCGATATTATCCAGCTGCTGCTTAATATCCATTATATCTGTTTTAAGTTCATACAGTGCTCTGAAAAGCAGCTGTTTTTCATCCTGTCCTTTACCACCGAATCCTGCAGGCACAGGCAAAATTATTTCTGTGCCCTGTATATTCAGTTGTCTTATTACATCGTCTCTCTCAATTTTTTTATTTGAATATAAGGTCAGCAGGCTTTCCGTAAAATTTTTCAGTTGTCTTATATTCCCCGGCCAGCTGTAATTTATTATATAGTTCATTGCATCTTCGCTTATGCCTTTAAAATCAATTCCGTTTCTTTGGATAAATTGCTTTAAGAAATAATCAAACAGGACTGCTATATCTTCTTTTCTTTCCCTGAGCGGTGGAATATAAATATTTATAGAACGCAGACGGTAATAAAGGTCTTCACGGAATGCTTTTATGGCAATCTGGTGCTCTAGGTTTTTATTTGTCGCAGCTAATACCCTGACATCTACATGCTCAGTCTTATTGTTTCCGACCCGCATGTATTCTCCGTTTTCAAGAATACGGAGAAATTTTACCTGGGTTTGCAAAGGAAGCTCACCAATTTCATCGAGGAATATTGTACCGCCGTTTGCTGCTTCAAAATAACCTTTCCTCGATTCGATTGCACCTGTAAAAGAGCCCTTTTGATGCCCGAAAAGCTCACTTTCTATGATGCCTTCGGGTATTGCACCGCAATTGACGGTTATAAAAGGCTTATCGTATCTTTTACTTAAACGGTGTATCTCTTTTGCAACTACTTCTTTTCCTGAACCGCTCTCGCCGGTTATCAATACAGTTACATCGGTTGGTGCAACTTGTTTTATGATTTGTCTTAATTCTACAACAGGTATTGAAATACCAAGCAATTCAGTATAACCGTTTTCAGTATTTCCGTTCAAATCAATAAATGATTAATTAGTTTTGTGAATTAATTCACCAAAGAGAGTTGCAGAATTTGCTTTATTTATTTTAACTAAAACTTTACTGCCAATATGGGTGCCGTTCTTAGGTATGATTACGGATTTATTTCCATCGGTTCTGCCTGTCAGCATCTCGGAAGATTTTTTACTTTCCGATTCAATTATTATCTCATATTCTTTGCCTATCATTTGCAAGTTCAGCTCATATGAAATATTTCTTTGAAGTTCTACTATTTCCATCAACCTGCGTGACTTTATCTCGTCATCAATATCATCTTTTAATTCAAAAGCTTTTGTCTTTTCTCTTGGTGAATATTTGAACATGTAAGCACCGTCATATTTTACTTCCTTCATAATCTCAAGAGTCATCTTATGGTCTTCTTCCGTTTCAGTCGGGAAACCGGAAATTATATCTGTTGAAAAAGACACATCAGGAATTATTTTCCTGGCTTGTTCAATAAGGTTTAAATAATGCTCAACAGTATAGCTGCGTTTCATTAGTTCAAGTATCCTGTCAGAGCCGGACTGTACAGGAAGATGGATATATTTACACAGGTTATTATATGAACCGATAGTTTCTAATAATTTTAATGACAGTTCCTGCGGATGTGAAGTTATAAATCTTATTCTGATATCAGGTACTGCTTCGGCACATGCTTTAAGCAGGTCAGCAAAATCAAATTCACCGCTTCTGTAAGAGTTCACATTTTGCCCGAGCAATGTAACTTCTTTGAATCCTTCATTCCATAATTGATTCACTTCAGCAACAACATTATCAAGAGCCCTGCTTCTTTCCCTGCCGCGTGTGTATGGAACAACACAGAAGCTGCAAAACTTATCACAACCTCTCATAACCGATAGCCATGCACTTATCCCTTCTTTGCGGAGAGGCATGATATCATCATAAGTTTCAACCCGTGATAATCTTACAGCAATTCCTTTTTCGCCTGTCTCATCTATATTTTCCAATAAGAAAGGAATCTTCTTATATTCATCAGGCCCGACTATCAGGTCAACAAGTTTGTGTTTATGCAACAGGTCGCGTTTCAGCCGTTCGGCCATGCATCCAATAACACCTATCTTAAGATATTTGTTGGAAATTTTATACCGTTTGAGTTCTGATAAACGCTGGTAAATTTTGGATTCAGCATGCTCTCTTATGCTGCATGTATTAAGAAGAATTACATTTGAATCATCTATTTTATTTGTAATAGAATAGCCATACTTGTTCATAATGCCGTTCACTATCTCTGTATCGGCAAAGTTCATCTGGCAGCCATAGGTTTCCACATATAGAATTTTTTCTATATTAGGGTTTGGCTTCTCACTATTTCTTAATGATGATATTGATATATAAGTATTGCCTGTGTTTCCGTTATTTAATGCCATAAATTACAAAATCATTTACCTTAGTATATAAATAGCTTGCATCTCCTGCATTGCTTCCGCTTACGTTAACAATCATGTTAAGCCATATTTTCTCTGCCGGTTCTTCGATATCTATGGCATGATCAGTTTTATTTAAATCATTGATACCGCTAACAGTATAAACTTCACGGCTTGTAATATTATCTGTACTTAGAAATAATCTAACGGTTGACTCGATGCTGTTTGATTCGCATGTAAATACTATTCTGATCTTTTTGAAGTCATTAACATTTACCTGGCCTGTGGAAAAATCTACAGCAAGCTGATATAAGTTTTCCGTGCTTGCCATTGCAACAAGCCCTAATTTTTCATATATCACAGCTTTTTGCTGTTTGAAAATCGGCGGCTGAGTTATTTGTTGTTCACCGCATGAGTAAAACAAGGTGGAAAGAATCAATAATGCACTAAAAGATTTTAAAATTTTTTTAAACATTGTAGTGTGCTTTTTCTTTTAGAAATTCTTTTAAAATGGAAGATATACCCTTCGGGTCCAGTTTTAATTCCTCAAACAATTCTTCCGGAGTTGCATGGTCTATAAATCTATCCGGGAGTCCATGTAATAAAACATCAACATCTTTTATTTTATTCTGGTTCATAAATTCCAGAACCGCAGAACCGAAACCCCCGGTAATTACATTATCTTCCAGTGTTATTACTTTTTTATGTCTTAAAAATACATCTGACAGCAAATTCCCGTCAAGAGGTTTTATAAATCTCATGTTTATAACCTCAACAGATATATTCTCATTTAAAAGTTCGTCTCTTGCTTTTAAAGCCATATCAACCATATTACCGATAGCGAGTATAGCTGCATCTGTCCCTTCTGCCGCAATTTCACCTTTTCCAATCTCAAGCTTGCTGAATGGCTTTATTTCCACGCCTAACGCATTTCCCCTTGGATACCTGATTGCAACAGGTCCCTTTTTAGACAATGTTGCAGTATACAGCATATCCCTTAATTCCTGCTCATCTTTCGGAGCCATAATAACTGCTCCCTGTATGCACCTGAAATAGCTTAAATCAAGTGCTCCATGATGAGTAGGACCATCGGCACCAACCAGACCAGCCCTGTCCATTACAAATATAACAGGTAATTTCTGTAATGCAACATCATGAATTATCTGGTCAAAGGCACGCTGCAAAAATGATGAATAAATGGCTACTACAGGCGTAAATCCTTCGGTTGCCATTCCTGCCGCGAAAGTTACAGCATGCTGCTCTGCTATACCTACATCAAAGAATTTTTCGGGGAAAGCTTTTTGTAATATATCAAGCCCGGTACCGTCCGGCATTGCCGCTGTTATGCCGACTACCTTTTCATTTTCCCTGCAAATTTCAACCATTGCCTCACCGAATATTTTTGTATAAGACGGCTTGCCGCCAGCCTTCTTTGGGGTTTGTCCGGTTAATTTATCCCATGGTGTTGATGCATGGAATTTCTGGTAATGATTTTTTGCAGGTTCATATCCTTTGCCTTTTTCTGTTATTACGTGAAGAAGTATCGGAACATTTAACGTTCTAATCTCTTCAAGTATTTTTATAATGTTTACTATATTGTGCCCATTGATTGGACCAAAGTATCTGAAACCTAATGCTTCGAAAAGCATACCCGGTGTGATAACTCCTTTTAATCCGCCTTCAACTTTTGATGCAAGATGTCTTATCCTGTCACCAATTTTTTTATCCAGCTTGCCTGTAGCATCCCATACATAATTTCTGAATTTATTGTAAGATGGATTTGCAAGGAACTCATTAAAATAATTGTGGAGAGTCCATACATTCGGTGCGATAGACATTTTATTATCATTAAGAACAACTATAATATCTTTTTTTAACAGTCCAATGTTGTTCATAGCTTCATAAGCCATACCGCCTGTCATTGAGCCGTCACCAATAACTGCAACAACCTTATATTTCTTTTTCTGAAAATCACGGGCAGTTGCAACACCAATAGCAGCAGAGAGAGAAGTGCTGGCATGACCGGCGCCAAAAACATCGTATTCGCTTTCGGAGCGTTTAAGGAAACCACTGATTCCGCCTTTTTGCCTGATTGTCTTTAAAAGCTCTTTTCTGCCTGTTAAGATTTTATGTATATATCCCTGGTGCCCGACATCAAATATAATCTTATCGGTCGGAGTGTCAAATACATAATGCAAAGCTGTTGTTAATTCAACAACTCCAAGCGAAGCACCAAGATGCCCCCCTATCTTTGATATAGTATCAACAAGATAATCCCTTATCTCATCAACCAGTAACTTCAGGTCAGTTAAAGACAGTTTTTTCAGGTCATCAGGTGTATTTACCAGGTTAAGAACTTTATATTCGATTTCCATTTATTGTTTAAATTCCTTAATTTCTATATCACCTTTTAAATTTTTATTAATTTCTTTTATTCTCATCTCGGCACCGGTGAGTTTATCATAACATGATTTTGTAAGTGTAAGCCCTTCTTCATAAAGCTTTATTGTTTCATCAAGTGTTACATCTTCACTTTCCAGCCGTTCAAGAATTTTCTCCAGCCGGGAAAAACATTCTTCAAATGATTTTAAATTTTTGCTGCTTTTCAAAATAACTTATTTAATAATTTTAGCAGAACGTTTTTTATCATAAAATTTAATATCAACATCATCATACTTCTCAAGCTCACCCGCTCTTGTAACAAGCTTTTTATTTTCTATTTCATCAGGATCTTTCGTAAATATATCAAGCTCATTTTTATAAACAAGTGCATAACCTTTCTTCATCGTATTCTGCGGACTTATGTGATATAAAGTTTTTTTATACGATTTAATCTGGTTAAAAAAATTATTAACCTTGTTATATGTGATGTTCGACATGCGCCCTGATAAATTATCAAGACGCATATTATAATTGCTAATAATATCCTTTGGCCGGTTAATATAATAATTTGCTTCGATCTCACGAACAGCATTCTTTAACAGACCAACTTTACTATTGACAATACTCTTATAAAAATACGAAAATTTGCCAATATTTTCAATCATTTCAGACAAATTCGGAGTAATTAATTCAGCGGCGGCAGAAGGTGTAGGAGCCCTCAAATCAGCCACAAAATCACATATTGTGTAATCAACCTCATGACCTATTGCGCTGACCACCGGAATTTTGCATTCTGAGACCGCTCTGGCCAGTTTTTCGCTGTTAAACGGGTAAATATCCTCCAATGAGCCGCCTCCGCGTGCTATTACGATTATATCGATTTCACCAATTTCTCTCTTTAAAGCCGGAGCCTGCAGGTATTTTAGTGCATTTATTACTTCACCTGTTACTTTTTCACCCTGTACATTCACAGGGTAAAGATAAATATTCAGTACCGGGTACCTTCTTTCTATGACTTTGATAAAGTCATGAATAACGGCACCTGTTTTTGAAGTGATAATCGCAACATTCGAAGGATATTTGGGAACCGGTTTTTTATTGTCTTCGTCAAATAAACCTTCTTCGAATAATTTTAATTTTAGCTTTTCAAATTTTAACTGAAGCTCTCCTGCTCCCTGAGGTTTTATTTCCCATACTTCAACCTGGTAAGAACCTTTTGCACCATATACCGTTACCCTACCTTTTATTACAACCTGCATCCCATCTTCAGGTGTAAATAAAAGCGACTGATTTCTCGTTTTCCACATCACTGCCTGAACTTGTGAGCCGTCATCTTTTAATGTAAAATAATAATGGCCTGATTGTGAATGAATCCTGAAATTCGATATTTCCCCAATAAGCTGTACGAAGCGGAAATTCTGCTCAATAATAAGCTTTATCTTATTGTTAAGCTCTGATACGGTTAATATGTCCTGAAGTGGCAGCATTTTAAAAATTAATTATAACATTTTCGATTGCCCATCCGCCTCTTACTCCTACAACTCCCGGGTAAATATAAAAAGGCTCGGAATAATTAAACGGGGATACGCTTCCGAAATCAAAATTTCCATTCTTATTGACATCAATATATGAAAAAATATTATAATCTGATTCTACAATATTTGTAAGTGAAAAAGCAGTGTCATTAACATCAAATGTGTACCTTAATACAGGGGTTATGTTCCTTGGAGATTCCAGTTTTATTTGTACCGGAGAAGTAAGAAGCTCATTTCTTAAAGCAAGGTTTTTTCTTACTGCTCCTTTAATATTTCCATAAGAATTTGCGGAAATTGTGCGGAATTTCAAAGAATAATCATATAATGTGTCTCCATTCATTCTCAAATTGAAAGAAACCCTGTACGTTGTTCCCGGTTTAAAATTGTTTACCGGATATATCTGAACAAGCGAATCATGCTTCCAGCTAAAAACAACCTTCTCTTGATTATTCGAGGCATCGGTTAGACGGAAGCTGTTCCCAAAATTAGCTCTGTCAGGTTTGAACCTGTTAAAGAAAAAACTAATTCCCTGGTCAAGCGGTACATTGGTTGAATTATTGGATACGGATGAATACACGATGTTCAATGTATCTTTGGCAAAACTGTTCCATTCAATTAAAGATGAATCAGCTGCATTTTTTATGAACATGAGAAAATTCATGTTAGTAACTTTTATTGTATCGGTTAAAGTAACATCCCTGCTCAGCACGCCGTAATCTTCAATACCTTCCGAATAAAGTAAATTTTTATCATCGTCTTTAACAGCAATAACCCTGTATAAACCGGGTGCCATGTTAACTAAATTATAATTGCCGTCTGTTGATGTTTCTGTAATATAATCCGCAACTTTTTTAACGGGATTATAAGACTCTTCACTGCTGGTTATATCATAAGCAAAAATTGATATAACATTTTTATCGATATTTATAACTTTTCCCGAGATTGCTGCCTTGTCAATTTGCGGACCCGTTGAAAAAGCAAACATCATCGGCTGGCTTAAACCGTTTCCGTGAATGTCTTTTAAATTAGAATTTATAGAGACGACAAAAGTTTTATTCGAATTTACTTTATCAAGAGAACGCTCAAATATCACTTCAACTTCTTTACCGCTCCAGTTAAAATTTACATCTCCGATTACAGGAGGTGAGATTCTAAAAGCATCCTGGAAGCTTCTTCTGTCGACATATTCATTAAATTCGAAACGAAGCCTGTTATCTCTGAAGTTCAGTGAGTTTGGTTCCGGGTACTGTGATACTATTTCGGGCGGGGTCTTATCTTCTTCCCCTCCTCCGGGAGGCTGCTGATTTGCACAATTAAACAGCACTCCGGATGAAAAAATCACCGGAAATACGACATAATAAAAAAATATTTTTACTTTAAGTAAATTCCTCAACCTCTTTAAATATAAGTATAAAAACATAAAAATTAACTACATATAACTACCTGTTAAAACAATATCCCCGATTCAAGGTATTGTTAACGTTAGTCTTATATATGATATTTGAGTACTTAAAATCGTTAATTTATCTAACGAAAACAGTTAGTATGGAGTAAATCATGAAAAAAGTAGCTATAACATGTTTTTCAATGCTGTTTTTACTGATGTTAAACATAACAACTAAAGCCAACAACACAAAATTTGCAGCATTTGATGCTGAGCCAATAAACGGTTACTGGCAATTGTCAGATACAAAAACTGAAACATATAATGGTGCAAAATATACTCAGTGGACAACCGGCGAAACTATAACAGCTACTTCAGTTTGGAAAGATATTTTAAACATTGAGCATACTGTAGCCAGCAGTTTCAAATGGGAGCCGCCGCCGGATAAAATGCTGCCAGGCCTTGAAATAACAATGTCAGGTATTTATGATAATATTGAATACAGTACTCCGAACAGAGTCTTTACAGGAATAAAAATTTTCATGGATAGAGCAGGCGCTTCATTCTACAATGTTTCCAGTGATGCTGTTCAGGTTGTAAATGTGAATAAGGATAACAAGACCCATACGGCAGAGTTACAAAAAGGCAGGTTTATTGCTCCGAAACACTTTACCGGAGAAGGAATGCAGATTCAAATAACGGTTGATTGCTTCATAGGCAAGGACCATTATATAACAACATATATTTATAACTTTATAGAATCATCAAATTTATAAGAGTTTCTGCTAAGTAACAGCAATAGCTGTATTCCCTACTAGCTAGCAGATGAACCGGGGCTTAACTTGTTTAAGCCCTTTTTTTTTACCTGAGCTTTCTTTTTTTACCTGCCGCATATTCTACCTTATTTATGTCGTAATATTATATACTTATAATATTCTCCAGAACGTCTTTTATGCATGAAATGTTTTGTAATCGAAGATATTGATTATTAATACGTCGTAGTTGATGAAGAGGATTAAGATAAAATTATTATATGAAGAATTGCTGTTTATACGGATTATTATTTTTATCATACCTGGGTACCGCTTTCAGCCAGAATGAAAACATAACGTTAACCGGTAAAAACGATACATCACAGGAAGATACAGACACGGTTGCTGGAACCGATACGCTTGGTGCATCTGAGGATACTCTTTTATATCAGGATGTTTACTCAAGTTCTTTGCCGGGTTATTGGCATTTTTCGGACAGTATCATTTCAATAACAAGTAATGAGAACAATACCGCGTGGAAGATAATATCCGGAAATGTTTTTGCTGAAATGAACCGCATTGACCGGTACAGGATAGAGCACTCCGCGTCATACAAATTTTCATGGGAAGCTTTTCCTGAAAAACTCATTCCGGGAAAAGTTAATTACGTTGCCGCATACTTTGAAAATATTGATAACAGCACCACTACACCTGTTGCTTCAGGTATTATCATAAAAATGGATGATAAATACGGGAGCAGCCAATCATTCAGTGAAATCTTAAAAAAGGGAAATGAAAAAAACGCCATACCGGAGCTTGCCATAGGTTACTTTTATTCTCCCTTATACAATGGTAAAGACACTGAGCTGTTAATTTTAGTGCATTGTTATATAGGCGGTGACCATTACAGCGTAACTTATAAATATAAATGGATAAATTAAAATTTTTTTTACTCCTGCAAATATGAATTAAGCTTTATTAAACTATTATTTGCGACAGTTAACGGGTGAGATTATTTCTCGTTTATGGCATATACAAATTAGAAGCCAAAACTCTGAAAATCAATTTAACAAATTAACATGAGAATTTTCATATACCGGAAAACTTTAGATTGTATTTCCTTGAATTACAGCTCACAATCGCCATTTTTGAGCTAAATTTTAACCAAAAAGTTGGCTGTAACCGCTTATATTATATATAACTTAACCCAAAACATGCAAAACGTGATAGTGTTGGGAAAGATTGAGATGGATTGTATTG
>RPQH01000065.1 GCA_003820375.1 Ignavibacteriota bacterium | reverse complement strand
TTATAAACCTTATAAACCTTATAAACCTTATAAACCTTATAAACCTTATAAACCTTATAAACCTTATAAACCTTATAAACCTTATAAACCTTACAATCATTATAAACCCGATAACTCTTCTGCCTTATCAAATCCTTTTACAGAAACATTCGGGCAGATTCTTTTAACGAGTCCCTGAAGTACTTTCCCGGGACCCAGCTCAACAAAATCATCTGCGCCATCTCTTGCCATATTCCTTACACAATCTTCCCATCTTACCGAAGAGGTCAACTGGTTATATAATAAATCACGGATTTCATTGGGTTTAGTATCCGGCGTTATTGCATTGCCTGTCACATTTACATAAACCGGGAAATTCAGTTTAGAAAATTCTACCTCTTCCAAAGCTATTTTAAATTCTTCCTTGGCAGGTTCCATTATTGGAGAATGAAAAGCCCCGTGAACAACAAGTTCTTTAACAAGCTTTGCTTTATTTGCCTTAGCCAGTTCCATTGCTTTCCTTACACCTTCAACCGAACCGGAAATAACAAGCTGTCCCGGTGAATTAAAGTTTGCAACCTGAACGATACCAGCTTCAGATGCTTCTTTGCAAACCTCTACCAATTTTTCTCCGTCCATTCCAATAATTGCAGCCATAGTACCTTTTTGTCTTTCACCTGCCTGCTGCATTAGCTCACCTCTTAATTTAACCAATTTTAATCCGGTTTCAAAATTAAGAGCACCGGCGCATACAAGGGCAGAATATTCACCTAATGAATGTCCTGCTGCAAACTTTACTTCAAATTTACTAAATAAAATTGAATTTAAAGCTAACGAATGAACAAAAATTGCTGGTTGGGTAATATAAGTTTGTTTTAATTTTTCTTCCGGGCCTTCAAAAGATACTTTGTCTAATTCAAAACCCAGAATTTCATTTGCTGATTTATAAAGGTTTTTTACTTCAGTATAATTCTCATATAAATCTTTTGCCATACCGACATATTGAGCTCCCTGTCCCGGGAATATAAAAGCTGTTTTCATGGTTAATATTTTTAATTGATATACAAATATAAAAATAACCCTTTTTAATATCTATCTTATTAATATTATAGAACATATAACAAACAATATAAACCCTTAGTTAAAAGGTTTTATATTAATTATTTTATTGTTATATTTTATATTGAAATCTTGTAATTTATCAGCATTAAACACCTAAATTAAACAAAAGATGTTGAAACTCAATGTAATTTTTGTATTACTTTTGTTCTCATTACATACCGGCTATTCACAAAATAATGAATTACTTATTGGGAGAGGTAATGTTCCAACTAACGCTGCTTATTATGATTTAAGTGACCCGACCGGAGTAAATATAGAAGTTAATATATGGGGATTTATAAACGTACCCGGAAGATATAAAGTACCGTATAATACAACTTTCCTTGATCTAATGAGTTTTGCGGGCGGACCGCTTGAAACTTCTAATTTAGAAGAGATAAGAATATACAGACCTGCTGCAGATACTAGTTTGAGCAAAACCGAAATAACAATATTAAATTATAATGATTTGTTATGGGGTGAAAAAGTTTCCGCAGGTAAAAAGTTAAATCCCGTTTTAAGAACAGGTGATATCGTTTTGGTTTTAGAGGAACAAAGGTATACTTTCCGTGAAAACTTAGGATTTTATTTACCGATATTAACCTCTTTAATAACTTTTGCAACGTTTATAATAACATTAACCAAGTAATAATATATGGAAAATCAACCGACTAATCGTAATAGTCTTAATACTATTGAAACTAATATAAAATCTTCACATAGTATAAGATTTTATTTCAATTTAATTTTAAGAAATAAAGTACCAATAATATTAAGCCTGGTTGTCGGAATTATTGTATCATACTTCTATGCCTATTCTCAGGAAGATATTTACAGCTCAGCATCCTTAATGAGATTAGCAAAACCTAAAGAAAATGTTCTTGAAGGTAAAATCTTTTCAGATATAGAAGGTGAATTGCCCGAGCGTTTTATTAATAATGAAGTTGAAATTCTGAAATCATTTGCTATCAGGGAAAAGACAGCAAGATCAATTATTGATTCATTCAAGGTTTTGAAAGACAAGCAGTCATTTGCATTGATATGTATGAACCGTGCAAATTGCATGGAGCCAAAAAGTGTAAACCAGGTAGCAAGTCTTCTGACAGGTTATATAGAAATAGCACAAAAACGAGGGCTTGATATAGTTTCGATAAAAGCGGAAAGTCCATCACCTCAGGAAGCCGCACTAATAGCTAATTGTTATGCCGAAACATATGCTGATTATTCATTAAAGTTTAACCGCGGACATTTAACTCTTAACAGGGAATTTCTTGAAAAACAGGTACAGGGAAAATATGATGACCTGTTAAAATCCGAGGATAGGCTGACAACCTTTTTGCGTTCACAAAATATTGTTGAGTTAAATGCACAGGCTAATGCGCTTATTAATACTATGACCAGTATAGAGACTCAGCATAACGGTGCAGCAATTGACCTGCAGACAAGCGGCAGAACCGTCAGTGAAATTAAATCTGAACTCGATAAAATTGACCCTAAAGCAACAGATTTTATTGCTAGTAAAATAACCGATCCTTATGTAGCACAGCTGCAGCAGGAAATTGCAAAGCTGGAGATTCAAAGAGACCTTGTAATATCAGGTAATGAAGAACTGCTTAAGGATGCTAAATCTCTCAGTTCACTTAACAATAAGATTGCTGACCTGAAGAAAAACCTGGATATTAAAATTGAGATTTTAAAAACAGGTGCATCGGCAAATACACCTGATGGAAGAAGAATTCTTGAAAGTAAGCTTTTCGATGCACAGTTACTCAACGATCAAAGCAAGATAAAAGAACGGCTTTTGAAAGACTTCAAAGGAAAATACGAAGCTCAATTCAATAAAATGCCGGAACAGACAATTGAATATGCAAACCTTGAAAGAGAAAGAAAATCAGATGAAAAGCTATACCTGATGCTGTTGGAAAAGTACCAGGAGGCATTGATAAATGAGGAATCTCAACCAAATAACGTTAAAATTATTGATTACGGAAAAACACCAAAAGAGAAATCAAAACCAAACAGATTTCTGATTATTATGATAGGTGTACTTGTTGGATTAAGTATTGGTTATGGTTTCGCATTGTTCAGAAATATCCTGGATGTTTCGGTAAAATCACCCGAAGAACTGGAAAATATTGGAATATCTCTTATCGGTTGGGTACCTACATTCATGAGAATATCGAGAAATGGAAGCAGGAATGCACCTTCAGAACAGGAATTGATACTTTCTTATAATACTGATTCAGCTCCTGCTGAATCTTTCAGAACATTAAGAACAAGACTTCAATTTTCAAAATTAGAGCCTGAACCAATTAAGACAATTTTAATTACAAGCTCTATTCCACGTGAAGGCAAGACAATTATTTCTGCAAACCTTGCGGCAAGCTTTGCATTATCAAATAAAGTTTTACTTCTTGACTGTGATTTCAGAAAGCCGAGAATACATAATATATTTAACCAGAAAAGATATCCCGGTTTGTGCGATTTTCTTTTTGGGACTGTAGGTTTTGAAGAGATTATCCGTGATACACAGTTTGATAATCTTTCATTAATAACGTGCGGCACGATACCGACAAACCCTGCCGAACTTATTGCATCAAAACATATGCAGACTTTTCTTAACCTGGTGAAACCAAAATTTGATTATATAATTATTGATTCACCTCCGCTTGCTACTGTAACTGATGCTGAACTGCTTTCTTCATATGCAGACGGAACTGTTGTGGTAAGCCTTGCAAACAAAACACGTTTGGACCTGTTGATAAACACTATAGAAACTCTGAATAAAATTAATGATTCGTTTATCGGTGTAATATTAAATAACTTCGATTATCAGGCAACATATGGAAGTTATTATAAATATTATTATTACTATTACGGTTCTGAAAAAGGTAAAGAAAGCGGAGAGAAAGTAACAAAAGCAGCGAAAGGAACAACAAAGTCATCTTTAAAGCCATAAAAGATACTCAATTTTGCAATTAAAAATATTTTTCAAGTCGTATCCTGAAACATCCAGATGCCCGTCCTGTTCTAAAATAGGCAGGATAAGGCGTTCAAGAAGCAGGAATTTATTTGAAACGGTGGTTAAAGCCACGCAGTTTTGGGGCTTATATAAGTGCAGGGAATGCGGGTGGAGAGGAACCTTATGCAAATACACCTTTAATACCTATTCTTTGATTACGTTTGCATTTTATTCTGTCCTTATCATATCGGTTGCATATATTATTACGAAAATTCTGAAAAGGAATTTTGGTGAATAACGTTTTTACATGTTGCCGGGTTACGTGAAGTTTTTTTCTAATTAGTTTATTCACCAATATTTTTTAAATATTAGTCATGTTTAAAGATTATTCCGGAATAGATTTTCATAAATTTGTTGATGAACGATTAGCAGAAAAAGAATTAAAGATTCTGTTATTAAACAAAGAAATCGTTGAAAACAAAATTGATGATTATATGAATTTCATTAATACTATCAGGGATGAATTCAAAGATGTATATGGGTGGTACCAGGAATCACATGAATATATGCTTAACAGCTTGATAGATAAGTGGAAATACAGCTACGCAGTTTTAAATAAAAAGGATGAATTGTTACTGGTTAATTTTTCTTCCCTCTATCATGGTGATACGGTTCATATGCATTTTACCTATGCAAGAAAAGATGTGAGAAGTTCGGATTTGGGAAAGCTCCACATGATAAAGTTATGCCAGACTGCTGTTGATAATAATGTTCCATTGATTGAAGGATTTTTTCCTAAATATAATAATGGTTCTGTTATTCTTCATTTGAAAATGGGCTGGAGAATTGAAACATTAAGAAATGACAGGGAATTGTTAATCCAGGCTAAACCGGAATTTTCAAGAAACAAAGTTTATGAACTTGTAAATAAATTATCTTAATTGTTTTATTGTACAACTAACTACCTCTATTAAGAAAAATATTACTGATGTGCGGAATTAACGGAATTTTATCAACTGACAGTGAAATAAAGAGAAAAATAATAACTCAGAACAAATTACTTTCTCATAGAGGACCTGATGATGAAGGATTTACTGCTATTAATACCTCCAATAATGAATACATTTCTTTTGCAGGCGATGATTCTATTCAATATTACAAACATAAGCTTGAAAACATTCAGAATGCCGATTTCAGTAGCTTTGACTTGTTCCTTGGGCATAGAAGACTATCTATCATAGATTTAAGTGAAAAGGGACATGCACCCATGAGTGACAGCACAAATAAAATCTGGATTACCTATAATGGTGAGATTTATAATTATATAGAATTGCGTGATGAACTTCTTTCCTGCGGATATAAATTCAGGTCCAGCACTGATACCGAAGTTATAATATATGCTTATTTAAAATGGGGCTTGGAATGTGTAAATCATTTCAACGGTATGTGGGCTTTTGGATTATGGGACGGAATAAAAAAACGGTTGTTTTTATCACGGGACAGGTTTGGCGTAAAGCCTTTGTATTATTCATATTCAAATAACTATTTTGCATTTTCTTCAGAACTAAAACCCCTTGCTTATCTTATAGGAAATAAAGTTGAAATAAATGAATTAAGTATCGGGCAATTTTTTATTAATGGAAACAGGTTTAATACAGAAAGTACTTATTTAAAAAACATCTTTTCACTTCCCCCATCTCATTATTTAATATATAAAGAAGGTCCTGCAGCCCCGGTAAAATATTATGACATTGCTGATAACAAAACGGATGTCCCGGATGAAAAATTGATATCAGAAATGGACAGGTTATTAACCGATGCAATAAAGCTAAGGTTCAGAAGCGATGTAACTGTAGGAACATGTTTGAGCGGAGGCTTCGATTCCTCAAGTATAGTTGCCTTTTCAAATAAATTTCTAACCAGGCCGCTTGAAACTTTTTCGGCAGTTTGGGAAGACAAAAGATGTGATGAAAGTAAATATATAGATCTTATAAACAGTAAATACAATTGTAAAGAACATAAAATAATCCCACGTGAAGATGAATTTGAGTCAATATTTAAAAAAATACATTACTTCCAGGAAATTCCAACCGAGGGTCCCGGGCTATACCCTCAATGGCATGTAATGCAATCAGCAAAAAACAACGTAAAAGTTTTGCTAAACGGGCAGGGAGGAGATGAGGTTTTCGGCGGGTATTTTATGGACCAGACATACCTGTATTCTTTATTAAAAGATAAAAGTTATTTGAAAGTTTTTAAAAACTTAAATAAATATTACAGTTTCTTAAGACAGAACTCAATACATGATTTCACGAGCTGGATGTTTCCTCAGATTTACAGGGAATACATCGTCAAGAATAGATCTGTTCATTATAATATCTTTAAGGATGAATTTATCCGCAAACACAAGATGAGGAAATTCAAAAATGCTTTTAAGCCGCAGAAGAAGTTTAGGAATCATATAAATAACCAGTCATATCATTTTATCACTGACCAGACAATTCCTTCCCTGCTTCATTATGAAGACAGGGCTTCAATGGCGCATAGCATAGAAAGCCGTGTACCGTTTCTTGATTACCGTCTTGTAGAGTTTGGATTAAACCTGAAACCGAAATACCTTATCCACAATGGTGTATCAAGACCGCTGTTTAGAACGGTTGTTGAAAAATATTTACCTAAAGAGATTATCGACAGAACTGATAAACTGGGATATCCCACGCCATTTTCAGATTGGATTAAAACCGGTCTTAAAGATTATGTATCATGTGTGCTGGAAAACAATAATTCAAATTTGTACGAATATTTAAACAAAAATGTAGTTATCGATAATATTTTAAAAAAACATATGTCAGGTGAAGTAAATTACGGATGGGAAATATGGAGATTGCTAAGCCTTGATGAATTTATCCATTTATTTAAATCACAAAATTATTTATCATTTTCTAATTAATCCTCATTATTGATGTGTTTAGATTTATTATAAATTCATTCGTCTTCAAAAAAGCAATAATAATTACTGCTTTTTTTATTGCATTATTTATTAGTGCCAACTACATCTTCGATTATCTGTGGTATTCAGATAGCTTTGTGATATTAAACAGGCTGGACCTGGTATATAAGCCCCCGCTGGAATACGATAACATAACTAAGATAAATCTGAAACTGGAAAACTTCAATAAAGTAAGCATTGAAGGGAACAAGAAGTTTAAACTAGTTGGCAGCAGCAAGAATTACGATTATTATGATACTGTCTATTTGAATTTCCCTGAGCATCAGGTTGAGCTTTTAAATAAATTTTTTTTAAAATTTGATTATTCGCAATATAATGATTCTATTTATATTGTTGTTTCAAAATCAAACGAAGAAAATGTATACTGGAAACAGATATTTTTGAGTTCTGTATTTATAGATAAGCTGAACGAGTTCGACAATTCTCCTTATTTCAAAATTGAGAACAAACATTTCCTTAATGAGGCAATGCTTGATAATAATGACTCGCTTATACAATTAGCTTACAATTATTTTAATGAGAATAAAAATAACCTGAAGCTTGGCAATTGCGGCATGAATTGCAGTGCATTCAAAATAATTTGTGAAAAATTCAATGTTCCCTGCAGAATATTAATACTTCAGGGAGGAGATGCTTTAAATGCCGGGCTCAATGTATCTTTAGGATATCCCTTTCATGTAATTTGTGAAGTATATTCGAGCAGGATAAAAAAGTGGTTTGTTGTCGATCCCAGTTATGGTGTAACATATTCAGATGAAAAAGAACTTCAAAATGCTGTTGAAATTTCTAATGCTGTGTTTTTCAATAAAATGAACCGTATAACACAGGACTCTGTATTGACTACAAAAACAGCTAATTTGGACAGGGATTACTTTAAATATTACGAGAATGTCTATTATAACACAAATTATGAACCGGGTTTAATAATACGAAATGTAATACGTTATTTTTACAAAAAATTCGAGCCAAGATTATATCAATATTCCAGTAATATCAGTAAAACTAAAGACGGCTATTATTATGCAGGGGTTAAATCCGTAGTGTTTTTAATAATTCTTATTTCACATTTTAATATAATATTATTTATTGTAGTAAAGAGATTGGTGATGGCAAAAAGAGAACCAGGCATTAAAAAAAATGACAGAAAATATTTTAGCACCGGGTAGTATAAAAAAAGAAAAAATGTTATCATTGGAGCTCATCCTGATGATTTTAAAGTTGGAAAAGTGGGTACGATTTTGAAATATTTGAAGTATAACACCTTAAGCTATAATGAAAAAAGTAATATATTTACATAAAAATTTCGATCCCGATTATACTCCCAAGGTACCGGATGAAGAAGATAGATTTTATACGTATGGTTTTGGAAGCAACCTTGCAAAGAATTTTAAGCTATACCACCCGGAATATGAAGTAGAAGTATGGAGAATAGATTCATACACAAAGCAATACGGCGAAAAAGTTATAAACGGTGTGTTGATGCGGATATTTCCTGCTGTTATGTTCGGTCCTTTTGGCGAATTTTCTATCAGGTTTATAAGAGAACTTAAAAAGGAAGTTAAAAAAAGTAATCCTATCCTGTTTGTTGTTCATGTACATCACTGGCTATTGTACCAGATTGCATGGTTTTTTAAAAAATCACCAATTGTAACAAGTCATCATGGTGATTGGTCTCCTTTCTATAAGATTAAAAAAAGGAAAGGATTAAAAAAGCTTAAGGATTTTATTGATACAATAACCGAACGGCTTACATTAAAAAATGTTGATTATTTTTTCATATGTGATTACTTTTCTATTCCATATATCGAAAAAGCAGCACCCGGCAGAGAAACGATGATATTCAGCTCAGGTTTAAACACGGAACATTTTATTCCATATGATAAGCTTGAGGCAAAAAAGATGCTCGGATGGGATGTTAATAAAAAATACATACTCTATGTGGGTAAGCTTTATGACATCAAACAGCCTAAAGAGCTGATTGAAATATGGAAAGAGATAAAAGAAGAGATGCCTGAAGTAGAGCTTATATTGATAGGAAACAGAGAAGACGAAGAATTTTACCCGTTAGCAGTAAAATCAGGTGCACAGGTTCTTGGCAGAATATTGAATAACCAGTTAAGTGCTTATTACTCTGCTTGCGAAGTTTACGTTTTAATGGCTTTAAGAGATGATTATTTCGGCGGAACAGGTATTGCTCCGCTTGAAAGTCTTGCCTGTAATACACCAGTTGTAAGTTATTCTATGAGAAATTACATAGGCGATAATATGAGTGAAATCGGTGAAGTGCCTGACTCAATCGAAGGGTATAAACAAGCAATAATTAAAATATTAAAGAATCCCTGTTTATATAAGAATATGCGTGAAAGTGTTGAAAAGTTTTATTCTTACAGAGTTTTTGCAGGTAAATCACAAAAAGTATTTGAAAAGCTTTTTGCTAAATATAAAATTGAATGAAATTTAAGGACTAATAATTTATGCCTGATATAAAAGGAAAAAATATACTTGTAATTGGCGGAGCCGGTTTTATCGGCTCACATGTTGTAGACAACTTATTAAAAGAAGATATTAACAAAGTTATCATATACGATAATTTTGTAAGGGGTACACCCGATAATATTGAATGTGCCCTCAAAGACCCGCGTGCAAAAGTATTTGAAGCCGGCGGAGATATTCTCCAGACCGATATACTGAATGCCGCAATGAAAGAATGTGATATGGTAATTCATCTTGCCGCACTTTGGCTGCTGCAGTGTTATGATTATCCAAGAGCCGCTTTTGAAACAAACGTAAGGGGAACATTCAACGTATTTGAAGCATGCAGAGATAATAATATTGAACGGCTCGTGTATTCATCATCTGCTTCTGTTTACGGTGATGCTGTTGAAATACCCATGACGGAAGACCATCCGTTTAACAACAGAACATTTTACGGAGCAACAAAAATAGCAGGTGAAGCAATGGCCAGGGCTTTTTACGCAAGGTATGATATGAATTATATCGGAATGAGGTATATGAATGTTTACGGTCCAAGACAGGATTATAAAGGAACTTACATAGCTGTCATTATGAAAATCCTTGATAATTTAGACCAGGGAAAGCCCCCGGTAGTATACGGAGACGGCACGCAGGCGTATGATTTTATTTATGTTGAAGATGCTGCCGAAGCAAATGTGCTGGGCTTGAAATCAGATACAGTAGATACATTTTATAATGTTGGCATGGGTGTAAAAACATCAATAAAAGAGCTTGCTGAAATGCTTCTTGATATTACAGGTTCAAATTTAGAAATAGAATACCGCCCTGAAGGAAAAACATTCGTAACAAACAGGATTGGTTCTACCAAAAAAGCCGAACGTGAAATTGGATTCAGAGCTAAAACAAAGCTTGAAGATGGTATGAAAAAGCTTATTGAATGGCGGAAAGAACATATCGGGCGTTTCGGCAAAAAATGGAAAATGTTTGAATAGTGAAAATACCAATAGCAAAAACGGTCTTCACCGAAGAAGAATATAAATGCATACTCAAACCGCTTGAGACAGGCTGGGTAGTGCAGGGTCCTTTAGTTTCTAAATTCGAAGAATTATGGAACAGCTTTACCGGAGCAAAACACTCGGTTGCTGTTACAAGCTGTACAACAGCACTGCATCTTTCGCTTGCTGCAATGGATATTAAAGCCGGGGATGAAGTGATTATACCTTCACTAACATGGGTGGCAACGGCTAACGCAGTTGAGTCACTCGGTGCAAAACCTGTCTTTTGTGATATCGAGTTTCAGACTTTTAATATTTGTACAGATAAAATTGAAAAGCTTATCACAAAAAATACAAAAGCAATTATTCCTGTACATTTGTTCGGGCTTTCGGCAGATATGGATAAAATAATGGAAATTGCTAAAGCTCATAAGCTTTCAGTAGTAGAAGATGCAGCCTGCGGATTTGCATCAAAGTATAAAGGTAGGCATGTCGGCAATTTTGGGGATACAGGATGCTTTAGCTTTCATCCGCGTAAAGCAATTACAACAGGTGAAGGCGGTATGATAACTACTAATAATGATGAGCTGGTAAAAAAGCTTAGAGCAATGAGAGATCACGGTGCAGTAATTTCAGACCATGAAAGACATTTAAGCGGAAAGCCGTATTTACTGCCCGATTTCCCCTACCTTGGTTTTAATTACAGGATGACAGATATACAGGCGTCAATCGGCTGCACACAAATGGCGAGAGCAGAACAGATATATGAAAAACGAAACATTATTGCCGGTAAATACGATAAGTTTATAAATGAAAATATTCCATGGCTTAAAATACCGTTTAGAAATAATGAATACCGGCATGGCTTCCAGGCTTATGTTTGCTTATTTGAACCGGAAAAAATAAATGAAAAAAACATTGAAGAGATAAATAAGAAAAGAAATGACTTTATGGATTATCTTCAGTCAAACGGTATTTCAACGAGACCAGGAACACATGCTGTTCATATGCTCAGTTATTACAAAAATAAATATAATTTAAACTCCTGGAATTACTTAAATTCATACATTGCTTATTACTGTAGTATTGCATTTCCTCTATTCCCGTCTTTAACTGATGAAGAATTTTATTATATTGCAGAAAAAATTAAAGATTACAAAAACTGAGCACCTTTTGATTTGATATGATAATAATTGGCTTAACGATAAGATTTGAAGCATGTAAAAATGAATTTCGTAAATTGACAGATAAATCCAGCGAATTACATAAGTATACAAAAGAAAAATCCGGGAGTTCCTGCAAAAAACACAAGGCAGGAAATTGAATAAATTGACCTTCCGGAATAACAATATTCTCAGGGAGAATAATAACAAAAAAACATTATGTGTGGAATAACCGGAATATTTAATGTAGACGGAAGACCAATATCTATCAACATATTGAGGAAAATGACAGATGTGATAACACACCGGGGACCTGACAGTGAAGGATATTGGGCAAATTCATTTATCGGTTTTGGACACAGGCGTTTGTCTATTATAGACCTCTCCCCTCTTGGACATCAGCCAATGCAAAACGATGACGGAAGTCTTATTATAACCTATAACGGTGAATTATATAATTTTATGGAGCTAAGAGTTCAGCTTGAAGCTCTGGGTTATAAATTCCATTCAAAAACCGATACAGAAGTTATCTTAAAATCATACGAGCATTGGGGCAAAGAATGCATATATAAATTCAATGGCATGTTTGCATTTGCCATCTGGAACAATCGTGATAATGAGTTATTCATTGCAAGAGACCGCTATGGAGTTAAACCGTTATACTACTATTTTAAAAACGGTGTTTTTATCTTTGCTTCTGAAATAAAAGCTATACTTAAACATCCCGATGTTTCTGTGAATGTCAGCATAGAAGCATTAAATGAATATTTCTCATTCCAAAATGTATTTTCAAACCTAACACTATTTGAAAATATTAAAATTCTCCCAGCCGCAAATATGGCTGTCTTAAAGCTTGGGAACACAGATTCACTGAAAACCTTTGAATACTGGGATTTTGATTTTAGTATCGGAAAAGAAAAAAGTGAAAACGAGTACATTTGTGAGTTAAAACGTTTGTTCGAGCAGGCAGTTAACAGGCAGCTTGTAAGTGATGTTGAAATAGGTTCATATTTGAGCGGCGGAATGGATTCAGGGTCAATTACCTGTATAGCAGCAAAAAATATTGAACATCTGAAAACATTTACATGCGGATTTGATTTGTCTTCGGCTTCAGGTCTTGAGCTTGGTTACGATGAAAGAACAAAAGCAGAGTTCTTATCAAATAAATATAAGACTGAGCATTACGAGGTTATTCTTAAAGCCGGAGATATGGAAAGAGTTATGCAGTATCTTATCTGGCATCTTGAAGACCTTAGAATCGGGCAATCTTATCCTAATTATTATGTTTCAAGACTGGCAAGCAAGTTTGTAAAAGTAGTGTTATCAGGCAGCGGCGGTGATGAACTTTTTGCCGGTTATCCCTGGAGATATTACCGCGCAGTTGTTAATGACAGTAAAGACCATTACATTGATAAATATTACAAATACTGGCAAAGGCTGATTCCTGACAGTTATAAACCTAAATTTTACCAGCCGGATATTTATAAGAGAATCTGGGATTATCCAACTAAAGAAGTATTCAAAAAAGTACTTATTCATAAAATGGGTGATGAGATCTCTCATGAAGATTATGTTAACCTGTCACTATATCTTGAGACAAAAACCTTTTTACACGGTGTTCTTCTGGTTGAAGATAAGCTAAGTATGGCACATAGCCTGGAAACAAGAGTACCTTTTTTGGATAATGACCTTGTAGAATTTGCAATGCGGGTTCCTGTTCATTATAAGTTAAAGAGTCTTTCCGAAGTTATTAGAATTAATGAAAATGAACCGGGTCCTAAAACCGAGAAATTCTACTATCATACAAATGACGGCAAAATAATAATGCGTAAAGCACTTTCACAGTTTGTTCCGGATTCTTATACAACAGCTGTTAAACAGGGATTTTCGGCTCCTGATGCAAGCTGGTTCAAAGGTGAAAGTATTGAATATATTAAGAACCTCTTAATGAATAATAAAGCAAGGCTATATGATTATATTCAGCCGAAGCTAGTACACGAACTTATAAATGAGCATTTTAGCGGAAAAACAAACAGGCGTCTTTTGATATGGTCTTTATTGTGTTTCGAATGGTGGAACAGGATATTTAAACCGTAAATAATATATCATGAAAATCGTTTTTTTTGGAGCAACCGAACTCGGATTTTCCTGCTGTAAATTAATAATTGAAAAAAAACTGGCAGATATCGCATGTATTTTCACTATTCCACGTGAATTTAACATAAGTTATTCAAAAACTCCTGTTAATAATGCAACTTTTAAGGATTTCAGTTATTTTAATAACACATACGGCATTCCGGTTGTTAATGTTACTGATAAAATGAAAACGTATAAAGAAGAAATAGAGCTGTATAAACCGGACCTGATTTTAGTTATTGGGTGGTATTACATGATACCGTCAAGTATCAGGGATATTGCAACTAAGGGCTGTATAGGAATGCATGGCTCACTTCTTCCTAAATACCGCGGCGGCGCACCGCTGGTGTGGGCTATAATTAACGGTGAACAGGAAACCGGGATTTCGATGTTCTATCTCGATGATGGTATAGATGACGGTGATATTATTGCACAGGAAAAAATTACCATTGAACCTGAAGATACAATAAAAACCATGATTGATAAAATGACAGTTTGTTCGCTTTCATTAATTGAGAATTATCTTCCCAGGATAAGTAACGGTACTGCCCCGAGAATTAAACAGGATAATTCCAAGGCAACATATGTACCGCAAAGAAAGCCTGAAGACGGATTAATTAACTGGGATTGGGATGTTAAAAAAATCAAAAATTTTATTAGGGCACAAACTAAACCATATCCGGGAGCATTTACAATTATTAACGAAAAAAAAGTAACCATCTGGGATGCTGACATAGAGGAGACAAAGAAATTATGATATCATTTACAATTGATATTGACTGGGCACCTGAAGAAGTAATCGAAGATACTTTATCATTATTTGAGAAATATAAAGTAAAGTGCACCATATTTTCCACTCATTATTCAAAAGTACTTGAGGTGTCTGATAAGAATTTATTTGAAATTGGTATCCATCCTAATTTTAACACAATATTATCAGGCGGAGCAAGAACCATAGATAATATTTTAGATGAACTATTATTCATTCATCCGAATGCCAGGGGTATACGCTCACATTCTATGCTTCAAAGCACAATGTTTTTACAAAAGTTTGCTGAAAGAAAGCTTTTATACGATGCCAATCATTTTCTGCCGTATCAAACAGGGATAAAACCTTTTAAGCTATGGACAGGTATGGTTAGAATACCCTATAACTGGGAAGATGATATTCATTGGATGTATGGCTACTCATTTGATTCATGTAAATTGGATATAGAAGATAAAGGGCTTAATGTAATAAACTTTCATCCTGTACATATTTTTCTAAATTCCGAAAGCAGTGAAAGATATACTAAGGCAAAACCGTATTACAATTATGCCGATAAGCTGATAAAATTCCGTAATACCGAAACAATGGGAACAAGAGACCTTTTTATCTCATTGCTTGAAAAAGTGAGCAGTAACGGAGTTACATCCAAAAAACTTTTAGATGTGGCTAATGAGTACATTGCAGGAGAAAAAGGTTGAAGAAATATAAAATATGCATGGTTGGGTCAGGCTATATGGCCGGAAAGCATTGCAATGTTATTAAAAACTCCGATCTTGCCGTACTTTCTGCTTTAGTAGTATCTCCAAACAGTTTTAACAGTGATGAATTTAAATCCGAATTCGGAATATCCTCATTATATAGAGAGCTGATACATGCTTTAGAGAACGAAAAAATTGATATTGTTTTTATTGCATCTCCTAACAATTTACACTCAGAACAAATAATAGCATCCCTTCAGGCAAAAAAACATGTGTTTTGTGAAAAACCTCTTGCTTATACAAGGGAAGAGTTTGACAGAATAAAATGTACATTAGAGGACAGCAGTAATATTCTTCAGATTGGAATGAATTGCAGGTATAGAGAGCAATACACAATACCTAAGAAAATCTTAGATAACGGTGAGATTGGTGAGCTTAAATATTTGAGAGCTACATATAATTTTGACCTTACAGATTCTGTAAAGAACCGTGAAAAAACGTGGTGGAGCGATTTCCCTGAAAATATATATTATTATCTGCATTCCGGTGCTATACATGCTCTTGATCTTATTCGATGGATTGGCGGAGAAATAGAAGAAACATTTGCTATGGGAAATGCTTTTGAATTGAAGAAAGATTGGGGTAAAGATACCTTTATAATAAATGTGCAGTTTAAAAACGGAGCAATTGGAGAAATTACCTGTTCTGCGTCAGCTTTTAAACCGCCGGATTTTAACCTTGAAATTTGGGGAACCAAAGGTTCTATATCCGGCAGAAATGTCTATAAAAAAGTCAACGGGAAAATAGAATCTGCAGCATTTGAAGTTGTGCAGAATAAGATGGACCTGCTGCTTCAGTTAGAAGATATGATATTTGCAATTGAAAATAATTATAAGCCGATGAATTCATTTGACGAAGCACAAAAAAATCTGGATTTTATTACTGCAATTGAAAAATCAATAATAGAAAATAAACCAATAAAAATTAGCAGGGAAAATTAGACAATTAAATGGCTACAAGAACTTACAGCAATTTAGAGTTTGATTTGCTGAGAAAATGGCTGGATACTAACCAGGACAGCACTTCTGAAAAAATAACAAATGAGCTTGCAGAATTAATTTTGAAAGATTACCCGTCAAACAGAGTACTTCCAACAAACTCATGCATGGGCTCTTTGCATATAGCTTTACAAACAATTGGTATTGGACCGGGTGATGAAGTAATAGTTGACCCTATAGTTACATTTGCAGGTATGTCGGTCATGTATCAAAATGGAGTTCCTGTATTTGCAGATGTTGATACAAATAAAATGAATGTCAATCCTGAATCCATAAGAAATAGAATAACAGAGCGTACTAAAGCAATCATTTGTACACATCATTTTGGAAGTATTTGTGACATGGAAGAAATTCTGGCTATTGCAAAAGAACATAACTTACCTGTAATAGAAGACTGTGCACATTCATTATTTGCACTGCGAAATAATAAATATGCAGGATTACTGGGTGATTTCGGGTGTTTCAGCTTTAACCACAGAAAACAATTAAGCACAGGCCACGGCGGATTTTTAACCATCAATAACGAGGAATACGCCGAAAAATCCAAATTTACACATTTCGGAAGAATACCCGAACGAATAAACTGGAATTACAATATGCCCGGTGTTGTTGCTGCACTTGCAATTGCACAATGGGAACATGCGAAAAATTATGTTAAAAAAGACCACGACCTGGCTAAGCTTTACACTGAGGCAGTTGAAGGATGTGACTGGATAGTACCGCAGCAGATACCTGAACAAAACTGGTGTGCTTACCATATTTGGGCAGGAGTTTATAAAGGTGATGAAAAAGGAATAGATTACAAAGAGTTTATGAATGCATTAAGAACAAACGGAGCAGATTATTTTCTTCCATCGTTTATTCCTTACGGCACATTTGGATTGGAACCAAGTCCTGTTTACCTGTACCCTATATTCAAAGAGCCAAAAGCTTATACTAAAGGCTGCCCTACTGCATGCCCGCATTATGAGGGTGAAGTGAAATATGAAAAAGGCTTATGTCCTGATGCAGAGTATCTTGTACCAAGAATGCTGAATACAGTATTAAGCCCGATAGAAGATGAAAGAATAAAACGCTATGCTGAAGGGCTTAATAAAACAATTAAACAATTTTCATAAATGGCAAAAATATTAAAAACAAATTGTCCTTTTACTTTAACAGAATACAGAGCATTAATAAAACTGGCAAAGAAACGCTTTCCTTTTGTATCTTATACAGACTATAATAATTATGATAAATTCGTTATATGGCGGCATGATGTTGAGTACTGTACAACCGAAATGAACAAGCTTGCCGAAATAAATACTGAAGAAGGAATAAAATCAACTTTCTTTGTTCAGCTTCATTGCAATTATTATAATTTCTGGGATAAAGCTAATGTGAAAATATTTAAGAGCTGGGTGGAGAAAGGACATGACATTGGCTTACATTTTGACTGCGGCTTCCATGGAGAAAATGTTTTCGAAAAAATCGAAGAATTAATAGGATATGAAAAGAATATTCTTGAAAACGCATTAGAGACAAAAGTGCAATCATTCGCTTATCATAATCCGGTTCCCGAAGCACTCAGGCGGCAGGATAATTATGCAGGGTTAATAAATGCATATAACAAAGACCTGTTTAAAAGTGATGTTATGTATGTTTCGGATTCTAACGGCAGATGGAGAGAAAGAACAATCCGTGATGTGCTTGAGGATGAAAATATAAAGAAAGCACAAATCAACACACATGATACCTGGTGGGTAGATGACAGGATACCGCAGATAGAGAAACTTGAAAAAGCATTAAGAAAAGCTGCAGAAGATATGATAACATTTTATAAAGAAAATGCAAAAATCGTCGTAAAAGATATTATATGAACGGTACAAAAAAGTCGGTAGCAATTCATCAGCCTTCATTTTTTCCCTGGTTAGGTTTTTTCGATAAAATTAAAAAAGCGGATATATTTGTAATTCTTGATAACGTTCAGTTTCCCAAAACAGGGGGGTTTTGGGCAAACAGAGTGAAAATATTAATCTCAGGCAGACCGGACTGGATGACAATGCCGATTATCAGGTCATACAGCGGATTAAGGAATATTAATGAAATGGAAATTAATAATTTAACACCCTGGCGTGAGAAATTATTAAAAACAATTGAAATAAATTATAAAAAAGCAGAACATTTTAACCGGGTTTTTCCAATTATTCGGGATTTATTAAATTTTCAAACAGATAGTTTATTAGAATATAACTTAAATACTATTAATGCTTTCCGCAGTATTTTAGAAATAAAGAAACCGGATTTTTATTTAGCTTCTTCACTGAATACTTCCGGAAAAGCAACTGAATTATTAGTTTCGATAGTAAAAGCTGTTAATTGCAATGAATATATTTGCGGCGGCGGAGCTGCCAATTACCAGGTGGACGAAAAGTTTGAAGCAGAAAATATTACGCTGACTCATCAAAATTTTGTCAGCCCTGTTTATAAGCAGTTTAATACAGAAAAATTTGAAAGCGGGTTATCAATTATTGATGTTTTGTTTAATTGCGGAATCCCGGGTGTTAAAAAACTGCTAATGCCATGAAATTACCTAAATCCTTTTTGTCGTTTTATAATTGATATTTTGCAGTAAATGGGTTAAGTTCTGATTATTAGAAAAATGCAGGAAGTTCTGAATTTATTATGGAATTATACAAATATTCTCCAAAACTATAGCAAAAATACAATAAATGGATTTTGAGGAAAAAATCGGCACTACTTTTTTAGATTACACCCGTGGAGGTGTTTATAATATCTACCATCAATATTCACATGAAAAGGCAATAAACCGGCTGCTGCCTGAAATGAAGAACTTGAATGTTCTTGATTTAGGATGTGCCGGCGGAACATACTATGAATTATTAAAAAATAAAGGATTCAAATCCATTTACGGGCTGGACCTTTCGAATGAAAGATTATCGGAAGCAGAAAAAAAAGGTTATATTACTATTAATTCAAATGCGGAAAACATTCCTCTTGATACCGCTTCTATGGATGCTGTAATTTGTATAGATATGTTAGTTCATGTTTTGAAAAGAGAAAACAGGAATAAAATTTTCGGGGAAGTTAACAGGGTATTAAAGAATAACGGGTATTTTGTCTTCAGTATTCCTTCTAAAAAAGCATATGTATATGGTAATTACGGAGTAACAAAAGAAGAAATTTATAAAGATGCAGATGGTATTATTAATGATTACTGCTGCCTTATAGATTTTGAAGAAATTAAAAATTATTCAAACGAATTTGGTTTTATTATAGAAAAAATAGCTGGTACGCAGTTCGATCTTAAAGCATTCAGGTTAATCAGAAGATTACTTAAAGAACCCGCATATTACAAAAGTTTTCTTCCTTTACTTGACGTTATTTGGGGAAAAACATTTTTAAAACCTTTAGGGAAAGCAGTTTTTTTCAGATTTAAGAAGAAATGAGTTCTACTGAGAGTTATGAATAAAAATAAACTGAGAGTTTTTTGCGGTTATGCAAATACAGGCGGATTGGCGTACAAAATTGCTGAAGGCCTCAGAAAAAACGGCATTAAAGCGGATTCTATTGTAATTGAAGAACATGAATTTGCTTACGGTTATCATAAAAAACAGAAATATCTTTCCTCTAAACATACATTCATAAACAAATTACTTAAATATTTCTATTTCATAAAGCATGCATTTAAGTATGACGTTTTTATTTTTAATACACGCGGAACACTGCTTTCACGGAACGGAGATTTAAAACTTCTTAAGATATTCGGAAAAAAAACCGGAATGATTTATGTAGGCTGTGATATCAGAGATATGAATTATTATCTTAACAGTACTGATAAATATACAGTTTGTAAAAATTGCTCCGATTCTTACAGAGTTAAAGTCGGATGTGTTATGGAAAAGAAAATAAGCGAGACTGCATCCATTCAAAAAGAAATTAATGCTTCGTTTTCACATCCTTTTGATGCACAAATATTAAACGGTAAATTTAATTATTTATATCTCCTGCTTGAACTGGAAGAATATAAACCTAACTATAATATTAACAATAAAATCAGGATAGTTCATTCACCCAGTGATGAAGGAATTAAAGGGACAAACTACATTCTTGCGGCAATTAATGAATTAAAGAAAAGCGGGATAGAATTTGAGTTTGAATTATTAAAAGATAAAACGCACAACGAAGTTAAAGAAGCAATTTCAAATGCAGATATATTAATAGACCAGATGGTAGCCGGCTGGTATGGGCTGATAAGTATTGAAGCTATGGCATTAGGCAAAACCACAGTCTGTTACTTAAGAGATGAGCTATATAATTATATACCTGATATACCGGTAATAAATTTAAATCCCGATAATCTTGCTGATGGGTTGAAAAGATTAATTCAGGAGAAGGATAAATTGAAGCAGTATGGCATAGCAGGCAGGAAGTTCACGGAGAAATATCATGATTACAGGAAAAATTCTTTGAGTATTTTGCAGAAAATACTGGAAAACAATAATTGAGCTTATTAAGATTAACAAAAGAATCACTGATTTACGGCTTAAGCAGATACATTACAAAATTTATATCAATATTTCTGCTTCCGCTGTACACTGCAGTATTATCACCGGAAGATTACGGTATACTTGATCTTCTGAGCACTATTATTCTTGTAAGCACTTTCCTGATTGTATCCGGAACCGATACTGCGGTAGGATATTATTTTTTCCGTAAAGAAAATATTGAAGAAAGACCTGTTATTATCACTTCTTCGCTTTTTTTGAGAATAATTTTTTCAACAGTTGCTTTCATTGTTATTTTAATTGCTTCAAGTGCCATATCAAATCTTATTTTCGGCAAAGATTATTCACTTTTTGTTATCATTACGGGTATAACAATCTTATTCCAATCACTATATTCATTTCTGTTTGACCTGCTGCGGCTTGAGTTCAGAGCATGGCTATATACTATACTTTCAACTGTCAGTATTGTACTTAATATTTTGCTTACCGCTTTATATGTACTGGTATTTAAACAAGGTGTTCACGGAGCTTTAGTAGCACAGGCAATTGCTTATGGTATCATCTTCGTATTCACGATTTTTTATGTAATAAAAAGGTACGGCTTTACTATTTCAAAGAAATGGATAAAAAGCATTCTCAGTTACGGCTTCCCGCTCATTGGGACAGGTATTGCAATCTGGGTACTTAATTCAACTGACAGATACTTTCTTGCACACTATGTTGATCTTTCATCCGTTGGAATATACTCCGTTGGTATGAAGCTAGCAAATTTCCTGGGTATGATTGGCGGTGCTTTACAGCTTGCATGGGGTCCTTATGCTCTTGGGATTCAATATTATGATAATGCAAAGAAAATTTATTCAAAGGTTTTCCTTATTTTCTTTATTATTAATATTGTTGGAGTTTTTATAATTTCCATTTTCTCTATAGATATTCTAAAAGTATTTACCCAGCCAAATTATTATGCGGCTAAAGCTGTAGTTCCTTTCCTTTGCGCAAGCACTGTATTTTCAAGCGCTTATTTTGTAATATCAATTGGCATTAACATTACTAAAAAACTTGTACATACTATCTGGATAACAGTGATTGCTGCAGTGGTTAATATAGCTCTAAATTTCATTTTAACACCGGTTTTTGGGGTTTTGGGAGCTTCTTTCTCCATAATGACAGCTAATTTATTAATAGTCTGGCTTACATTCCGAATATCTCAGAAATATTATTTTGTGCCTTATAATTACACGGGTATTTTAATGCTTGGCATCCCCGCTGCCGTAATTATAGCTGTTTGTTACTATTTTGACCTCGCACTTCTCTACCGCATAATTTTATCATTTTTATATTTAACTTTTACCACGATATTTGTTTACAGGAGCTTTAAAGATACTGATGATTTCAAAAAGCTTCTGAAAAAAATTTCAAATATCAAGCAGAAGAAAGCAGAACAGCCGGACACTGCTGATGTAAATTTATAAATCTTACTTCAATAAAATATCATGTCGTCCCAATTAGATAAAATTTTTTATCCTAAATCTGTTGCTGTTGTTGGCGCTTCATCAAAGCCATCTACCCTTAGCTGGGAACTGGTTAATAATATGCTTAAATACGGTTACACGGGAAAAATATTTCCGGTTAATCCAAAAGCAGATGCAGTTCATAGTATAAAATCTTATCCGTCTTTAATGGCAATTAAAGATGATATTGATTTAGCTATTATAATGCTTCCGCGTGATATGGTTCTTCAGGCAATTGATGACTGTCATAAGAAAAAAATAACTTCTGTTGTTGTAATCACTGCCGGCTTTAAGGAAGTTGGAAATGAAGGTGCTGAACTTGAAAAACTGCTTGTAGAAAAAATTAAGAAATATAAGATACGCCTGGTTGGTCCTAATTGCATGGGGATTATTAACACTAATCAAAATATTAAGATGAATGCGGCGTTTGTACTGGGCACTCCAATTCATGGCGGAATAGGGTTTGTATCTCAAAGCGGAGCTCTTGGAGCTGCTGTATTGAAAACTGTTGAACAGAATGATATCGGCCTGGCACAATTTATTAGTATTGGAAATAAAGCTGATATTTCAGGCAATGTTGTATTAGAATACTGGAAAGACAATCCTGATATTAAAGTAATAACTGTATATCTGGAGTCATTCGGACAGCCGAAAAAGTTTATGGAAATAACGCGTGAAATTACAAAGACCAAACCTGTCATTGTAATTAAGTCAGCACGTACGGCGGCAGGGATGAAAGCCGCATCATCTCATACAGGTGCTCTTGCCGGAGCTGATACTGTTGTGGATGCATTCCTCGAACAGGGCGGCGTAATAAGGGTAAATACAGTTGATGAAATGTTTGACCTTGCAAAAGCATTTGACAGGTCAATGCTGCCAAAAGGTAACCGTTTGGGAATTTTAACCAATGCAGGCGGGCCGGCAATTCTTGCTGTGGATGAAGCCGAAAAATCCGGACTGCTGATTCCTGAAATTTCCGAGGAAACCAAAAATAAACTTAGAGAAATTGCACCTAAAGAAGCATCTTTCAATAACCCGGTTGATATACTTCCTTCTGCAGATGCTAAAGTTTACGGCATGGCTACATCAATGATGCTGGAAGATAAAAATATAGATTCGCTTATGGTTATCCTTGGTCCTCCTTTAATGTATGATACTGCGGAAATAGCATGTTCAATTTGCCGGGCAGCAAAAAATGCCGATAAAAATGTTACGCTTGTGCTGATGTCTCAGGATGATATTATTCCGAAGTTAAGAAAAATGGAAGCAGAACATCCACCGATATTCAGATTCCCTGAATCTGCTGCAAGAGCAATCGGGGAAATGTGGAGCTATAAGCAATGGCAGGCAGTACCAACAGGAAAAATAAAACATTTCGATGTTAATAAAGCTAAGGTCAGAAAAATATTAAATTGTTATAAAAATAAGGGTGAAATATATTTACCTTTCAATGCTGTGTGTGAAGTTTTAAAAAGTTACGAACTGCCGATTATTGACTCAGGCTTTGCAAAATATGATGTAAACTGTTCCGTAGAAGTTGCAAAAGTTCTCGGTTATCCACTGGTTTTAAAAGCAGTCGGAAAAGATTTGATTCATAAAACAGAAATTGGCGGAGTTGTAATTGATATTCATAATGATGAGGAATTGGTAAGATCTGAGACAAGAATAATTGATAATATGGCGAAGAAAGGTATAGATAAAAATAAACTTGAAGGATTCTTATTACAGCCTTATGTAAGAGGTGGAATAGAAACAATAATGGGAGTATTTAAAGACCCTAAAGCAGGTCATCTTGTAATGTTTGGTCTTGGCGGTGTGTATGTTGAAGTATTTAAAGATGTAAAGTTCAAGCTGACTCCAATAAGCGATATAGAAGCAAAGAGCCTGGTCCGTTCAGTACAAAGTTATAAACTATTCAAAGGAGTAAGAGGCAATCCGCCTATAGATTTTGAATATGTTGAAGAGAATTTAATGCGTTTATCACAATTAGTTGAGGATTTCCCTGAGATAGAAGAAATAGATTTCAATCCGTTTGTATTTTCACATGACAGGGAAAAATGCAAAATACTTGATGCAAGGATAAAAGTAAATCTTTAAGTCCGGAGAATTGAGAAAATTACGGGCTCCTCTCTTTCCCAAGCCATCTGCCGGACGGGGAAACAGAGGAGCCCGTATTATGTTACGGCAATTCTTTGTTAATTGAATATCTGAACTTAACTGAGTATTTTTGATATATTACTTATTACAATATACTGTTAATTATGAAAAAATTTAAAGAACGAAAAAGTAAATTTGCTACAGATTCTGATATTTTAATCCCACCGTATTTAGAAGAAAATTCCCAGGAATATAAGGATAAATTAAATACACCAGGCCAATACCCCTATACAAGAGGTGTGCATGAATTAATGTACAGAAGCCGTTTCTGGACAATGCGCCAGTATGCCGGTTTTGGTTCTGCGGAAGAATCTAATAAAAGATACAAATTCCTGTTAGACCAGGGAACGACAGGATTATCCATTGCCTTTGACCTTCCTACGCAGATAGGTTATGACAGCGATGACCCTATTGCCGAAGGTGAAGTTGGTAAAGTAGGAGTTGCTATTGATACTCTTAAAGATATGGAAATTCTTTTTGATGGCATTAAGCTTGAAAATATTACGACATCAATGACCATCAATTCAACAGCAGCAGTATTGCTTTGCATGTATGTTGCAATTGCCAAAAAGCAAAATGCAGACCTGTCAAAGATCTCGGGAACCATACAAAATGACCTTCTGAAAGAATATATTGCAAGAGGAACTTACATTTATCCTCCCTCTCATTCGATGCGGCTTATAACCGATATATTTGCATGGTGCCATGATAACCTTCCAAGCTGGAACACAATTTCTATCAGCGGTTATCATATCCGTGAAGCCGGCTCAAATGCAGTGCAGGAAGTTGCATTCACATTAGCTGATGCTATCTCATATGTTGAAGCTGCAATAAAAGCAGGGTTAGATGTTGATTCATTTGCATCACGTCTTTCATTTTTCTTTAATGCTCATTCCAACTTCCTTGAAGAAATTGCTAAATTCCGTGCTGCAAGGCGGATTTGGGCTAAAATCATGAAAGACAGATTCAATGCAAAAGATTCCAAAAGCCTGATGCTCCGGTTCCATTGCCAGACTGCAGGTTCCACTCTAACTGCTCAGCAGGTCGATAACAACATTATCAGGACTGCTTTTGAAGCAATGGCTGCCGTACTTGGCGGATGCCAGTCTCTTCACACCAATTCGAAGGATGAAGCACTTGCTTTGCCAACAGAAGATTCGGTCAGAATAGCACTCAGAACACAGCAATTAATCGCTCATGAAAGCGGAGTTGCTGATACAGTCGACCCTATGGCAGGTTCGTATTATATAGAATATCTTACCAATACTATCGAGCAAAAGGTTTGGGAATACCTTGATAAGATAGAAAGCATGGGCGGTGCAGTTAAATGCATAGAGCTTGGTTTCCAGCAGGATGAAATTGCCAACAGTGCCTACAAATATGAAATGGCAATTGAAAATCAGGAAAAGATAATTGTGGGTGTTAATAAGTTTACCGAAGGTGATAATGAAACGAATATGAACCTTCTGAAAATTGATGACTCGATACAAAAGACACAGGTTGAAAAACTTAACAATGTCAGGAAAAACAGAGACAATAATAAGGTAAACGAGACACTTGATTTATTAAAATGCGCTGCATCTAAAGAAGAAAATCTTATTCCTTACATTCTCAACTGTGTTGAATGTTATTGTTCGATAGGTGAGATTTCAAATACATTAAGAACTATCTGGGGCGAGTATAATTCTTAGCAAATAATTATAATACCTGTTGATTTTTTCAACAGGTATTATATATTTAAGAATCGTAAGATTTTTTAAATATAAACTATTATATTTACATTAAATTATTTATTTATAGTTTAAAGCGAATATTACTATTTTATAAATCTTACATTTATGACAAAAAGAGTTTGCTGGGTAACAGGTGCATCAACAGGTATAGGCTTTGAAACTGCAAAAGTTTTTGCAAAAGCAGGTTATATAGTTTATGCAACGGCACGCAGAAAGTCACGTCTTGTAAAGCTGGTAAATGAACTGAAATTTGCCGGGCACGAAGCATATGCTATCGTCTGCAATATACAATCCGAAAGAAGCGTCTTCTCCACCAAAAAAAGAATTATAGAGAAATCAGGAGCTATTGACATCCTGGTTAACAATGCAGGTGTTACCATCTTCAAATCTCTACTGGATACAAAAAGCCCGGAGTTTGATAACATCATGGATACAAATCTCAGGGGAAGCTACCTTGCAATTAAATCTGTTTTACCCGGAATGGTAAAAAGAAAAAAAGGCCACATTATTAATGTATTATCAACTGCTGCAAATTCGGTATTTGAAGAAAGTGCAGTTTATTCCGGTTCAAAAGCAGGATTGCTTGCCATGTCAAATGTACTCAGAGCAGAGGTAAGAAAATACAATATTAAAGTTACAAATATCCTGCCCGGCAATGTTGATACTCCAATGTGGGATGCAAAGATAAGGAACAGATATAAGAACAGAATGATGAGCGCACGGGAAATTGCAGATATAATTTTAGAAACTGCTGAGCAGCCAAAAAGGGTTGTAATGGAAGATGTGGTGATAAGACCGATTAAAGGAGACCTGTAAGTTCGTTAAGTTCGTTAAGTTCGTTAAGTTCGTTAAGTTCGTTAAGTTCGTTAAGTTCGTTAAGTTCGTTAAGTTCGTTAAGTTCGTTAAGTTCGTTAAGTTCGT
>RPQH01000064.1 GCA_003820375.1 Ignavibacteriota bacterium | reverse complement strand
TAACCTATCAAAAATAGCAGCATAAGAATCTCATCTTCTGTCCAAATCTTAAATAACAAAAAACTAGAACCGCCTCAACAAATAAAAAAGAGGCTATCCTTTTGAGACAGCCTCTTTTTTTATTATAGAATTTTAATAAATTTAAAATTACTTTGTAATATTATCCCAAAACAAATCGTTGACTTGAAAAAAACAGATTCAAATTACTTCATTATACTAATAGTTTCTGCCCTGCTCTTTATTCCATTTATAGGTCATATCCATTTATTTGACTGGGATGAAATTAATTTCGCAGAATCTGCAAGGGAAATGCTCCAAACCGGTAATTATTCGATAGTTCAAATCAATTTTCAGCCGTTTTGGGAGAAGCCGCCTTTATTCATCTGGCTGCAGGCATTTTCTATGACGATATTTGGAGTAAATGAATTTGCTGCAAGATTTCCTGATGCAATTACCGGAATTGCAACACTGCTTATATTATATTCTATTGGAAAAAAATTTTTTAACAAGTCTTTCGGGTTACTTTGGGTACTGGCTTATGGAGGTTCTTTACTACCTCATATTTATTTTAAATCCGGAATAATTGACCCTGTATTTAACCTTTTTATGTTCCTTGCTGTATATTTTTATACACTGTTTTTAACAAAGAACATAGAACATAAAAAATCAATTGCCTATATTTTTATATCTGCATTATTTATTGGTCTTTCTGTCTTAACAAAAGGTCCTGTTGGCTTTCTTATAGTTATAATGACTATAATAATTTTCCATTTGTTCAAATGGAATGAGACAAAGAAATTATGGAAGGAATTCTGCTTACTGGTTATTTCATCCATAGCAGTTTCATTGGTTTGGTTTATTATCCTGACACTGCAATCCGGAACAGAAATAATTCAACAATTTATAGATTATCAAATCCGGCTTTTCAGAACCGAAGATGCAGGTCATGGCGGACCTTTCTATTATCATTTTATTATTTTGCTTTTCGGTTGTTTTCCTGCTTCAATTTTTGCTTTATTCTCTTTCAGAAAAGATGATTCGACAGACAAAAGACAGCAGTATTTTAAGCTTTTTATGCTCATCCTGCTTTTTGTTGTTTTAATAATATTTTCAATAGTTAAAACCAAGATAGTTCATTATTCTTCTATGTGTTATTTCCCAATCAGTTTTTTATGTGCTTATTATATTTATAAACAAAAAACAGAGATGAATAAAAACACTCTGCTTAGCATTTTAATTGGCGTGATTGGTTTAGCCATAGCTTTAAGTGTAGCCATTTTTCCGGTCAGCCTATTAAATAAACAATGGTACATTGACACAATAAAAGACCAGTTTACTAAAGCCGTGCTTATGGCTCCGGTTAGCTGGAGCTATTTTGATTCTATTACAGGAATAATATTTGCCGGTTTCATTATTATCAGTATGGTACTTATTCAAAAAAATAAATTGCAGCGTGCTTTTATCACTTTGGCTTTTGGAACAATATTAGTGACACAAATTATATTAATACAAATTACGCCAAAGATAGAAAAATATACTCAAAGCTCTGCTATTGAATTTTACCAATCTATTGCATCTCAGGATTGTTATGTGGAAGTACTTGGCTTTAAAAGCTATGCTCAATTGTTCTATTCATTAAAGAAAACACCCGGTAGACCAGAATCTTTAGATAAAGAATGGCTTCTGCACGGAAAAATAGATAAGCCGGTTTATTTCGTTACTAAAATTAGTTATAATATTCTGCAAACGGGAGTACCTCTTGAAAAGATCGGTGAGAAAAATGGGTTTGTTTTTTATAGAAGAAATCCTTAGCTCAATTATTCAATATAAATTCTTTAATTCTTTTTATATATCCTGAAATTAGCTAACTTATGTTTTTGCAGAAAGTGCTGAATACTTACTCTCAACACTCCAAAACCATATTTAACACTTCTCCTGAAATTGATACTTGATGCTTCTTTAAAATATTTTGTAGGACAGGTTATTTCAGCAACCTGGAATCCTGCAAAAAATACCTGCGATATCATTTCATTATCAAAAATAAAATCGTTTGAATTAGCATCGAAATTTATCCTGTTCAATACCTCTTTAGAAAAAGCACGGTAACCTGTGTGATATTCAGATAATTTTTGGTCAATAACTAAATTCTGAAACAATGTTAAAATCCTATTGAGATAATACTTATAAAAGGGCATGCCTCCTGTTCTTGCTCCTTTTCCCAATATCCTTGAACCTAATACAACAGGATAAACGTTATACGCAATTATATTTGCCATTGCCGGTATAAGTTTTGGCGTATACTGGTAATCAGGGTGAAGCATAATTATTATATCAGCACCAATCTCAAGAGCTTTATGATAACATGTTTTTTGATTATTCCCATACCCTTTATTTTTCTCATGTATTATGATATGTTTAATCCCAAGTTTTTTAGCTACATCAACAGTTTTGTCTTTGCTTGAATCATCCACCAGCACGATGTCGTCTATTATATCCATAGGAATATCGGAATACATTTCCGCAAGCGTTTTTTCGGCATTATATGCCGGCAGGACTATTACAATTTTTTTATCAAGAAGCATTAAGAAATTATTCTAATTATCAATTTTCTAAATTACTATATAATTGGTTTTAAAAATATTACTTTATAAATGTCTATCTAACCGGTTCAAGTGAGTTGCCGGTATAAATTTACTCAGAAAATCCGCAAATTTTTATATTATTTAATACTTTTAAATATTTTATATTTATTAAATTAACTTTTGGGGACGAGACTAAGTATTTGAAAGTACTTTACGTTACATCCAATGGCGGGATACATGACTACCGTTTTTTAAAAAAACTGGTAGAAGATTATGATGTACTCCTTCTTCACTATGCTTCAGATACACTGATAGATGAAATAAAAAATATTAATGGACTGAAAATTATTTCGAAAAATCCTGCCGTGAAATCATTTCCTTTCCTTAGTGAACGCTCGCATTTTAAAAAAGTATATAATGATTTTAAGCCGGATATTGTACACTCGGGTTATGTGTGGCAGGTGGGAATTCTTGCTTCAAACTTAAATGTTCATCCGCATTTATCAATGCCATGGGGTTCGGATATTCTTGTTGAACCGGATAAAAGTATTCTCAAAAGAATGCTCGTGAAGAAAGTGATAAACCAATGTGACCATTTACAGTGTGATGCTGAATTTGTGAAGAAAAAAATGATTGATGATTACAAAATCCCCGCAGATAAAGTTACGGTTTTCCCATGGGGTATTGATTTGAACCTCTTCAAACCCTCCGGTAAACAAGTAAGCAGGAAAGAACTTGGACTAGATGATAATTTATTCATTGTTGTTTTCAACCGGCATCTTACATCCATTTACGGAGTAAGTGACCTTATGGAAGGATTTAAGCTTTTCAGTACCGGTAAAGATGATGTAAAACTTTTAATGGTTTCCGGCGGGCCGCAAAGAATTGAAACGCAAAAATTTATAAATGATAATAATCTTAATTCAAAGATAACGATAACCGGCAGGGTACCAAATGCAAAGCTTCCGGTTTACCTTAATGCATCCGATATATATATATCCACCTCGTTAAGTGACGGAACGTCGCTTTCTTTGCTTGAAGCTATGGCAATGGGATTAGGTATAATTGTAACCGATGTACCTGCAATAAGAGAATGGATAAATAATGACAATGGTATTATAGTACCGATAAATAAATCACAGGAAATTGCAAAAGCACTTGAGAGTTATTACCTGAACAGGCAGTTAATTGCAGAGCATGGAACATTAAACAAAGAGATAGCAAAAGAACGCGCCGACTGGGATAAAAATTATTTGAAGCTGAAAGAGATATTCGATAAAATAGTATAAATATTCTTTAGATTTTTACTTAATATTTTAATCACTAAATTGTTAAAATTCCTCAATAATACATAAAATTTGAGAAAAAATTCTGATAAACGAGCGGTAATTGCAAATATTGTTGGTGCACGCCCTAATTTTATTAAGATAGCTCCAATAATAAGAGAAATGGCTAAACATGCATCACTTAAAAGTATGCTGATACACACAGGACAGCATCATGATTTTACACTTTCAGAGCTTTTCTTCAGAGAGCTCTCTATCTCAAAACCTGATGTATCACTAGGAGTTGGCAGCTCTACTCATGCAGTACAGACCGGGAATATTATGAAGGGACTGGAAAAATGTTTCATGACAACACGGCCTGACCTGGTTCTGGTTGTTGGAGATGTTAATTCCACTCTTGCCGCTTCATTAACTTGCTCCAAGATGGGGATACCTGTCGCTCACATAGAAGCCGGGTTAAGGTCAAATGACCTGCTTATGCCTGAAGAAATAAACAGAATAATTACTGACCGCTTATCAAAATATTTATTTACTACCTCTGAAGATGCACATTTGAACCTTAAGAACGAAGGGATTGATAAGAAGAATGTGTTTTTTGTAGGAAATGTTATGATAGATACACTTAAACATCTTCTGCCCGAGGCAAAAAAAATAAAAAGTGTTTTACCGCAGTATGGAGTTAAGAAAAATAATTATGCTCTTCTTACTCTTCACAGACCGTCGAATGTTGACAATAAAGAAACATTCATGCGGATAATAAAAGCATTAACAGAAATATCAAAATATTTGCCAATAGTATTTCCAATACATCCGCGAACTGAAAAGCAGATAAATTTATTTAAGTTTAACCATTATTTTGATTCTCCAAACATAAAGCTTGTAAAGCCCATCGGCTATCTTGATAATATGAATTTAATGCTGAACTCAAAATTTGTCCTTACCGATTCAGGCGGCATACAGGAAGAGACAACTGTGTTAAAAATACCATGCTTAACACTAAGAGAAAACACTGAAAGGCCAATAACAGCTGAGGTTGGAACAAACACAGTGGTTGGCACAAACACTGAAAAGATACTGGTTGAATTCGATAAAATTATGTCAGATAAATATAAAAAAGGTAAAATTCCTAAATTCTGGGATGGAAGGTCATCAGAAAGAATTGTGAAAATTTTAGAAAGAAAGCTCAACGGATAATGATTTGGTTCGATTTAGATAATTCACCGCATGTTCCGCTTTTCCGTCCTGTATTTGCAGAGCTGGATAAGAAAAATGTAAAGTATACTGTTACATCAAGGAATTTTGCACAAACAACCGACTTGCTGAAATTCTGGAAAATTCCATATACGGGAATAGGTGCTCATGCAGGAAAAAGCAAAGTAAAGAAAGTTACAAATCTTTTAGGGAGAAGCCTAAAGCTCAGAAAGTACATAAAACCGTTACCGGTAAATTTAGCAGTAAGTCATGGCTCACGCGCTCAGCTTGTTGCTTGTAAACTGCTTGGAATAAAATCAATATTAATGCTTGACTACGAATACACCGAAACAAAGATTTTCAATACACTTTCAACAATACTGCTTATGCCTGAGTGTATTCCGGGCGAGAGATTAAAATCTGCAGGATTCGATATAAAAAAAATAATACGGTACCGCGGCATTAAAGAAGAGCTTTATTTAAAGGATTTTATTCCCGATAAAAATTTCAGGAAAGATATAGATGTAAATGAAGATGATATACTTGTAGTTGTCAGACCGCCGGGAATGTCATCGAACTATCATGACTCAAGAAGTGAGCCGCTACTGGTAGAATCATTAAAGCATTTTTCGTCGCAAAATAATGCTGTGTGTTTAATTATTAACAGAACCCAAAGGGAAAGAGACTATATACTTTCTCATATACAGATTAAACCAAACATAAGGTTCCTGGAAAAACCGGTAGACGGCCTGCAGCTGCTTTATGCAGCGGATATTGCTGTCAGCGGCGGCGGTACTATGAACCGGGAATCGGCTATGCTTGGAACTAAGACTTACAGCATTTTCACCGGAAAAACTCCGTATATCGATGAATGGCTTGAGGAGCAGGGTAAGCTGAAAATGGTAAGAAATGTAAACGAAATTGCAAATTTTGAGATAAAAAGGATAGAAAAAAACTCATCACAAAGCTATTCTACCCGGGCAATTGATGACGTTCTGAACGTTCTTTTGGAAAACAGCAATTAAATCTTCAAATCCAGCTCTATCGGGCAGTGGTCACTTCCCATTACGTCAGCGAGTATCTTTGCATCAGTGACCATCTTCCTCATTTCTTTTGATATGAAGAAATAGTCTATACGCCATCCGACATTTCTTTCTCTTGCTCGGGTGACATTATCCCAGTATGTATATTGTCCGGGTTCGTCGTTAAATTCTCTGAATATATCTATATAACCGAGATTAATGATTGTATCAATCCAATGGCGTTCGATGGGAAGGAACCCCGTATTGTTTGAATTTTCTTTAGGCCGGGCAAGGTCAATTTCTTTATGTGCAGTATTAAAGTCACCGCAAACAATAATATTTTTCTTTTTCTTCCTAACTTTTTCCATATGGAAGAAAAGCTCATCGTAAAAATCCAGCTTATATTTTATTCTTTCGGGTCCCCTGCCGCCATTGGGAAAGTAAACATTGAACAATGTAAAATCCTTAAACTCCGTCTCTATCACTCTTCCTTCCAAATCATACAGGGGCTTATTAAAGCCCATTCTTACATTTAACGGTGTTACTTTGGAGTAAGTGGCAACACCCGAATACCCTTTTTTCTCGGCCGAAAAAAAATGGCAGCAATAACCGTCAACCTTGGTCAGTCCTTCATCAAGCTGTTCTATCTGTGCTTTGATTTCCTGCAGGCAAAGTATATCAGGTGATTCCTTTTTGACCCAATCAAGGAATCCTTTTTTCTGAATAGCACGGATACCGTTTACGTTCCAGCAAAAAATTTTTAATTTCAATGTTCCTGTTTCAAAGATTTCAGTGAATATACTGTCAGCCAGTATTTTTCAAATATAACCAATAAGAAAAATATAAAGTACCAATTACAGACATTCCCAAAATATAGGCTTTAAGGGTGAACTGTTTAAGACGGGGGATGATTAATAAAAACAACACAGTAACAAGACCCAGCAAATGTTTCTCACCTAAAATAGTATTAAAAGAATATACCCCAATTAACAAAATGCCAATAAAGAATAATTGTTTTTCCCAATCATTTTCAACATAATCAAACATTGAATAAATAAGCAAGAGCCCAAAAAAGACTAAAATAACATTTAAAGCTGTGGAAAATATTGGTGAGAAATTTTCAATTATATGTAATATATGGAAAGTAATTCCAGGAAATATACCTGGTCCCTGGCTATCACCCCATTGCGGTGCAAAAAAGATTCCAAGTATTAAGGATACAGGTGCAAAGATGAAAATCGTTTTTTTATCTATCTTTTTTAAACTAATAACAAAGGGAATAAAGACAAGACCAAGAACAGTAAAAACAGCGGTTAAATTTTCAATATGAAAAGATATATTATGGCACTGGCTCATAGGGTGCAACAATCCCTTCCATTTTACAAATAACCACAGAGGCAGCAGAAGGGGAATGCTGATTAATAAAATTGAAATGATTTGTTTTTTAATAGAAGAAGTTTTTCTTCTGTCTTTAACCAATAACCACACTCTCCACATTATTACTGCCGCAGGAATAACTATATAAAACTGCTGGGATAATATGGCAAAAGAAGAAGAAAGGCCAAACAGAAACTGTGAAACTCTGTTTTCAATATTCAATAAAAACCAGAAGGCCAGCAAAGCAAACAGCAATCCGTAAACAGGGGTATAAAACACAAAAGAACACATTAAAAAATAAGGATAAAATAAGAACGGGAGAGATGCATAATATACCGGTTTCTTCGAGTTCGCTCCTATTAATACCGAGAACATTATTAAAGATATAAAAGAAATAATGGCTGTAGATGTTCTTACAACAATAAGATTTATACCAAATAATTGTCCGGCTGAATCTACTATAATATAGGGTAAGGGAGTATTGGCACTCAAATACCCCTCGCCAAAGATTGTTGCAAATAAATTCTCATTTATATTAATGGCAGTAGGTATATGAAACTCTTTTTCATCCCCTTTAGCAGTATTTTGAATAAAGGATAAAGAACAAAATGCCAGGTACAAAACTATATATAGCAGATACATTTTGTTTCTATCTTTGCCAAATGCATCTGATATAATCTTAATCAATCTCTTAATCTTTAAATTTTCTCCTATTTTTCATAAAACTTTTGCAAATCTCAGGTGCTGTTGGAGCAGATAATTTTAAACAAGTTAATGATACGCTCCCTGCAAACCTATTTTGCCTGTTTCTGTATTTTATTTATATTATTATTTTCAAAGTACTGCTCGTGACGCCGTTTTGTCAAAATGTAAATATGAAGAAATCAAAGTGTTACAATTTACAAGATAGGTTTTTTTTATTTAATTTTTAATAGAAAATTTTCCACCTAAAAATAATATCGCTTAATTTATAACCTTACTGCAGGAAAAATTCATTACTATACAAAAACCAAATTGATTAATGTTTGGATTAAAATGGCGTACGAATACGCCAAATGGGAACTTAAAATTGACATGTATTTAGAAAGGATTCAATGGTCATTAAACTATATAGTGATTTACTATAAATAAAAATGATAAAATTTATAAAATATATGAAATATATGAATAAATTATTAGGTTTCCGTCATAAATAGATATCTCAATAGAAACAGTTAGATTATTTATACCCAATCAAGCAATATTTTTTATATTGTGCCGGTACCGTTATATTCCGGCAGAAGAAACAAATCTGTTTTTAGACAATACAAATCATTAAATGCTTTCTTCCTGCTGTGATTTTTTCGCCATCAGGTTCAATGCACTGCCTACTTTAAACCAATCTATTTGCTGTTTATTGAGCGAATGATTCAGCAAAACTACATCTTCCGTTCCATCAGAATGTTTCAAAGTCATTGTGACCTGCTTTGATGGAGCTATGTCTTTCACATCAAGGTCAAAAAGGTCATCTTCTCTGACTTTATCATAATCATCCGGATTATCAAAGGTCAAAGGAAGCAAACCCTGCTTCTTTAAATTTGTTTCATGAATACGGGCAAAAGATTTTACTATTATTGCCATGGCACCAAGATACCTAGGTTCCATAGCCGCGTGCTCTCTTGAAGAACCTTCACCATAATTTTCTTCACCAATTACAATCCAGCCAATTCCTTTGCTTTTATAATCGCGTGCAGTTGCAGGTACCTCGCTGTAATTTCCTGTATCATAATTTTTTATCCAGTTCATCTTACCGTTGAAAGAATTTACTGCCCCAATCAGCATGTTGTTCGAAATATTATCAAGGTGTCCTCTGTATCTCAGCCACGGTCCTGCCATTGAGATATGATCGGTAGTACATTTTCCTTTTACCTTAATCAGTAACCGGATGTTCTTAAAATCTTTCTCAACATCAGGATGAACGAACGGAAACAATCTTTGCAGCCGCTGGCTTTCGGGGTCAATAACAACCTGTACCGATTCGCTTTCTGCCGCAGGCTCAATATAACCTTCCATTTTGTTAATGAATCCGTTTTTCGGCAGCTCTTCTCCAACCGGAGCATCAAGTTTTATTTTCTTTCCTGTTTCATTCTCAATGAAATCTGTCAGCGGATTGAATGTCAGATTACCTGCAAATGCAAGCGCAGTAACAATTTCCGGTGAAGCAACAAATGCATGAGTTGCGGCATTACCGTCATTCCTCTTTGAGAAATTACGATTATATGATGTAATTATGGAATTTGCCTCCCCGTCTTTTACATCATGTCTTTTCCATTGACCGATACATGGTCCGCAGGCATTAGCAAGAACAATCCCTCCGACTTTTTCGAATAACTCAAGCTGGCCGTCTCTGTCTATTGTAGCGCGGATCTGTTCTGATCCCGGCGTTACAATAAATTCCGATTTCACTTTAAAGCCTTTATCCAATGCCTGTTTTGCAATCGATGCGGCTCTTTCCATATCTTCATATGAAGAATTTGTACAGCTTCCTATAAGAGCGGCTTTAAGCTCTTCAGGATATCCTTTTTCTTTTACTGCTTTTTTAAATTCGGAAATGGGCAGTGCAAGGTCAGGAGTGAACGGTCCGTTTATATGCGGTTCAAGCTTTGAGAGGTCAATCTCAATTACCTGATCATAATATTTTTCGCTGCCTTCATCTGCTTTTAAATATTCTCCCATCTCATCAGCAAGCTTTGCAATCTCTTCTCTTTCAGTTGCCTTAAGATATGTTGACATTCTTTCATCGTAAGGAAATAGCGACGTTGTAGCACCAATTTCAGCACCCATATTGCAGATTGTTGCTTTGCCCGTGCATGAAATGTGTTCTGTGCCTTCTCCGAAATATTCCACTATAGCACCTGTTCCGCCTTTGACTGTCAGTATTCCCGCAAGCTTCAGAATTACATCTTTGGGAGCAGTCCATCCGCTCATTTTTCCGGTCAATTTTACGCCAATAAGCTTCGGAAACTTCAATTCCCAGGGCATACCGGACATAACATCAACAGCGTCTGCACCGCCAACACCGATTGCAACCATTCCGAGTCCGCCTGCATTTGGTGTGTGCGAATCAGTTCCAATCATCATTCCTCCGGGGAATGCATAGTTCTCAAGTACAACCTGGTGAATAATTCCCGCACCGGGTTTCCAGAAACCTATTCCATATTTGTTTGAAACACTTGCAAGGAAATCATACACTTCTTTATTATCATTGACAGCACGCTCAAGATCTTTTTCCGAACCTTTTTCTGCAAGTATTAAATGGTCACAATGAACTGTTGAGGGAACAGCAACACGTGGAATTCCTGCTGACATAAACTGCAGCAAAGCCATTTGTGCAGTAGCATCCTGCATAGCAACTCTATCAGGTTTAAACTCAACAAATGCACCTCCTCTTTCATACGGTTTTTCCGTCCTGTCAAATAAGTGGGTATAAAGAATTTTTTCAGCATAGGTAAGAGGACGTCCGGCAATTTTTCTTGCTTCATCTACTTTATATCTGAAGCCTTCATAAACTTTTTGTATCAGGTCTGGATCGAACATTTGTAAATTGTTTCCTTTCGTCTGCTCACGCTAAAAGCCTTGGCTAAAAAGCGTTGGCTAAAAAGCGTTGATGATATGATTTATATTTTCTTGTTTTCCATTTTTATAAATTGCAATAACATCGAATCTTTTTTCATAATCTTCAAACTCATCATGTTCCATTAGAAATCCCTGCGCGGCTTTAATTATCTGTTCGGTTTTGCCTATAGTAATAGATTCTTCGGGTTCGCCAAAGAATTTCGAGCTCCTTGTCTTAACTTCCGCAAAAACAAGAGTTCTGGTTTCGTCATTTTTTACAATCAAATCTATCTCGGCACGGTCAAAACGGTAATTCCTTATAACAAGTTCATACCCCTTCTCTATGAGAAGCTTCGCAGCAGTTTCTTCACCGTACTTCCATAAGCTGATCTTCTTCGAAGCATTTAAGCTTGAATGAACGCCTGTGGATGTCTGTGTAGCCGTACCTCCGGATTTCTTCGATATGTGCTTGCGTTGCATATCCTTTATGTGTGGCAAATGAGAAATTGGGATAAATTTCCTGGTAACCTGACATTATCCTGTCCCTGGTTACCTTTGCTAAAATTGATGCTGCGGCAATGGAAAAACTTTTTTGGTCTCCTTTAACAATGTTAAGCACCTTTGTATTGGTGTTTTTGTAAAAATTGCCGTCTGCCATAATCAACTCGGGGCACTGCATCAACTCAGAAACTGCAGTTGTCATTGCAAGTAAAGTTGCATTGTAAATGTTTAAATCATCTATCTCTTTGTTATCCACCTTGCCAATTCCAAAACACACACATTTCTCTACTATCTCCTCATATAATTTTTCTCTCATATCAGGAGTCACCTGTTTTGAATCGTTAATACCTTCGATATAAACATCATCATGGAAAATTACTGCAGCTGCAACAACCGGACCTGCCAGAGGACCTCTGCCAGCTTCATCGACACCGCATAAAAATCCCGTATGCTCCTTGCGGAGATTGTAGTCATGTCTCAATAATTTTAACGTCCTTTTTCTAAGGTCTTGTTTCATGGTTTGGGAAAGTTCATTAAATTATGAAAAATCCATTTAATTTAAAATTCAAAACATGTATTTTAAGACAATGTTTAAGAAAATATTTTCCGGTGTTGCCAATTTTATAGTGCCGCCAATTTGCCTTTGCTGCGGTAAACCTATGATTGACAAGGAGATATATATTTGCAGACAATGTTTCCTCAAGCTTGAAAAAATCAGCCCTTCCTTTGATATTATTAAATATCAATTCCATGAAAATAGTTTTATAAGCCATGCAATCAGTTTATTTTTATTTAAAGAAGATAATCCGGTCCAGGTGATGGTTCATGGATTGAAGTACCGGCAAATGAGAAACATCGGAAAATTTTTCGGAAGAATGATAGGCTTTGAAATTTCGAAAAGAATTAGAGACAATTTTGACTACATTGTTCCCGTGCCTTTGCACATTTCAAAGAAGAGAGAACGGACTTATAACCAGAGTGAGTTCATTTCAAAAGGAATAAGCGAAACGCTGAATATAAAAGTAATGGATAAATGTTTGAAACGTGTTAAATTCACACAGACGCAAACAAAGCTTAACAGGGAGCAGCGTCAGGAAAATGTACGCGGTGCATTTTCGATAAATCAAAAATTTGCAGATAACATTCCCGGAAAAAATATAATTATTGTTGATGATGTTGTCACAACCGGCGCAACTATACTTGAATGCGCAAGAATACTGAAAGAAGAAAGTGCCGGGAAAATTATGGTGTGCTCTATTGCTTTAGCGGAATGAAGATTGGAAAATTGGAAGATTGGAAAATTTAAATATATTCATTATGAGCAAAATAGAAAATTTTGAAGATCTTGGAATTTGGCAGGAAGCAAGCGATATTGCTGTGGATATTTATAAAATTGCCAAAACCGGAGAATTAAGAAAGGATCTTAGTTTAAGAAGTCAGTTACAAAGAGCTGTTTTATCAATATCTAACAACATCGCAGAAGGATTTGAATATAATAATAACAGAGAGTTTATTAAATATCTAAAATATGCTAAGGGGTCAGCCGGTGAAACAAGAAGCATGGTAAACTTTATGTTAAAAGCCAAGCATATAAGTGAGACAGAACATAAATTATTATATGACAGATTATTTCAATTATCAAAACAAATAAAAGGTTTCATGGGTTATTTGGATAACTTCGAGTCAGGAAAAAAAATTAAATCAAAATAAATAATTTTTCAATCTTTCAATTTTTCAATCTTCCAATTTCTTTTTCCCCATATAAAGCTCCAAAGCATTAAACACCTGCTGCATTTGCTTTGAATGAACTTTGCTGAAATTCATTATCTTCGATAATGACCTCAGCCAGGGACTGTTTATTTCAAGATCAATTTCTAATGTAACCTTTGTCTTTCCGTTTTCTCCTTCAAATCTCCAGAAAGTTTTTCCAAGCCATGCACCATCGATGTAATCAATAGCTATTAATTTGTTTGGTTTAAAATCCGAAATTTTCGCAGTCCATTTTACAAGCTTGCCGTTCTCAATTGAAATTGTTGTTCCTGTTGCGTGTGAATCCAGGTGAAGAATGTCAATCTTAAATGGCTTGGGATACCAGCGTGGATATGAGTGGAAATCTGTCAATGTTCTGTAAACATCCTCTAAAGGATAATTAATAATCTTGCTGTCTTTTGCAGTAATACTCATGGCGTTGAATTTTAATTTTAATTAATTACCGCTTGTGATTTATTTCGTTACTTCAATCAAAATTGCATAGCCGTCGTGGTCTCCGGTTGTTGCACTGTCATTATTAATAGCATTATCCAGCCACACTTTTTTAGTAAACTTATAATTTGTTCTTTCATCAAGCGATGCAGCTATTTCATCTCTTGCCTGTATGAATGAAATGTAATTATGGTAGTAACCGCTTTCCCTGCTCAGTGCTCCTGTAAAATAATAAAAACCGTTCTTAAAATACGGTCCAAAAATTCTGCCATGATTATTATCAAACTCAAACGGCTTATCTGAAAATGCATAGAAATTCTTTCCCGGAAACTGGCTGCAGAAAACACTGTCTATTAATCCTTTGTATCCGCTTGTATGCCCCCACCTGTTTTTTAATCCGGCATCAGTGAAAGCCCGCATTAAATTCTTTTTTGCTTCATCTTCCGATCCCGAGATGCTGTCAACAATTATTATGTTTATCGGCTCTCTTATGCTTTTATTATCAAGTTTTTTCCCAAGCCATGAAGCAAGTACAAGATTAGAATCAAACATCCATCTGCCAATCTCCGGCAGCCCTGAAATAATTTCTTCGTTATCAGTTCTATATTCAACAGTATTCAATTTTGTATTTAATAATTTAGAATCTATGGATTGGTCTGTATTAATTTGTTTTTTGCCGCAGGAAACAAAGAAAAAAGTAATTAAAAAAACGAACAAGATGAATGTTCTGCTCATTGTGATACTTAATGGATTTAATGCAAAATGGTTAAATCCCGTTAATTTATAAAGCCAAATATAAAGTTAAATCTGTGAGCAGATAAAAATAATCATTGCTGTCTTTAGGGAACAATATTCATGACAATAAAATTTTATTATATCTTTTGCTATTTTGTTGCAACTATCAATATTGCATAGCCGTCATGGTCGCCTGTTATCAGGTCTTCTGTATTGAGCAAATTATCCAGCCATATTTTTTTAGAAAGCTTATAATTTGTATTTGTATTTAGTGATTCAGCAAACTCGTTTCTTGCCTGGGCAAATGAAATATAGTCATGGTAGTACCCGCTTTCCCTGCTTAAAGCACCCGTAAAATAATAAAATCCATTCTTATATTGCGGACCAAATATTCTGCCATGATTATTATCAAATAAAAACGACTCATCTGAAATAGCGTGATAGGTATCCTGAGGAAACTGGTTGCAATATATATTATCTATTAATCCTTTATATCCGCTTGAATGCCCCCATCTGTTTTTATAGCCGGCTTTTTCAAGCGCATCTATCAGGTTCTGCTCTGCTTCTTTTGCGGTTTGGGAAATACTGTCGGCAATTACAATATTTATGGGCTCTCTTAAAATTTTGTCATTAAACTCTTCACTAATCCAATGAGAGGGTTCGTAATCAGGGTCAAACAGCCATTTGCCGATTTCCGGCAATCCGTGAATAACTTCTTCATTCTCGGTCTTGTATACAACCGTCTCTATTTTTTCTCTAAAGTACTGATATTCGTATGCCTGGGATTCGTAACCTTGTTCTCCGCCGCAGGAGAGTGTCAGGATTGATGCTAATATGAGGAATAAAAGGGTTTTAATCATTAATTCTTTTAAGTTACTGTAAATTGCTAAAATTCTAACTTTAATCAAAGGCAATTTATTCACGTTAAAAGAGGATTTTTTAAAGACAAAAAAATTGTTTTATCAGGAAGTGTGTGGAAGGCATTACAATGGTATGAAAAACTGAAAATTAAAAGAATTGTTTAGTGTTTTATGGAATTTAACACTAAACAACTCTTTTCTTAATATTTAACTCTTAATTCGTCATTTGTAATTTGTCATTGATTCAAACGTATCTTTCAGCATAGGTTGCATATTCGACTTTAGCAGGAGATTCTATCATAAATATTTTTGCTTCTGAAGATGAATTTAAATACAGCTCTTTCTCTTCCTTTACCTGAATAAAATCATTCTTTTTTACGTTGCCTTCATTCAGTGTTATTTCCCCTTCAACCACATAAATTGAATAGACCTTTTCATCATCAAACTCGAGTTTTTGCTCCTGGGTTGAGAAAGTTATATCTTTTATTGTTAAGCCGGGAGTAACCATTTCGAGCGGTGAGCCGCTTCCGTGATAAATTTTTATTGTTTTCCCCTCTTCATTTTTTACAGGAAACGAATCCGAGCTGTAATCGTCGTACGAAGCAGGATTACCAATTGTATTTTCTATCCCCGGATCAACCCAAATCTGGAACATCTCTGCACCCGGTCCCAGTCTTTCTGCATGACTTATCCCGCTGCCGGCACGGATTATCTGGGCATCACCCTCTTGCAGACGTTTCCACGTTCTATTCTTAGAATCATAATGCTCAATCCAACCTTTTGTAATAAAAGACATAATTTCAAATATTTTGTGAGGATGCTCTTCTATTAAACTTCCTTCGTTAGACCAGGCATGTGCCCAGTAAAATATATTGGAATACGGCTGAAGCTTCCGGGTATCGTCGGATAGCTGAATTGGCTTATTTTCCAATATTTCGTCATTATTGAATCCGCCTTTATGCTGTTTTTCAAATGGATAAATTGTAATTGACATAATCGTTTTTTATAAAATGATTAATGAAATGATATGTATTAAAAATCAAAATAGCGGGAAAAAGTTGCAGCCGGTTACATCGGAACGCTCGCCTCGGTCATATAGCATGTTACCCCATATTGTTTTACATAATATTGAATGACATAATCCAGCACCTTGGGGTAAATTGTGCGTGTACATAACACCTCAATTTTTATATTGGGGCTTTCCTCTGCATTTCCCTTACCGCTTTTGATTTCCTGAAGGGTATAACGTGTTGGCTCAAATTGCCGGAGATTTTGGATGAGATGCTCCGATACGGATTCCTCGCAGATGATTGTGAAGAGATAATAGTTTGTTGTTATTACCATATGGATAATTTTTTCATTATGGTTTTCCGGTCAACTGTTTTAGTTCTGTTTGCTTGTCTCATTAGGATTTGCAAACCGGAATCTTCCTGTGATTTCTTGTTGGATATTATAGTAAATCCAATATTTTTTCTTTTTAGATAAGATATTAGTACATAATGCTCAGTTTTATCTTTTGGAGTAACTATAATTGATATCATGAAGCAAATATAATGAAGATTTTATCACTATTAAATAAAAAGAAAAACCCGCCCGGGTGCACTTGAATCAGAGGCGTGGCAGGTATTGTTGATACAAAGATGGTTAGCTTTGATAGCTTTGTTATTATATACTTATTTAATCGAAAATACGTTTGAATATCATCTTTTCTTCAGTATCTTGATAAGAAGATACTACAAAGTCTTTCCAATTAAAATCAAATTCTCCATAAGTGTGCTCTTTACCTGAAGGAATCTCGATTTCATCTTCATTAAATGTTACTATATATTGAAAATGTGGCATTTTATTATATTCATGAAATATGAAATTCAAAGTATTAGCCATTGATCTGTGTGCAATAGAATGGTACACACCATCATGAATAATAAAATCTGGCATTGCTCTGTTTTTGAAAATATTCCTAAAGAAAACCATCAAGTCATATATTATTAATTTAAGCCTAGATTGACCTAACGCATCAACCTTAGGTATGTTAATCTTTATATTAAATGGTAAGTTATCACGCTTTGAGGTTGGATTAGGTTTAATGTCGAAAAATGCATTCTCTTTTGTTTCTTCGATGTAGATTATGTTCTCCAAGATAGTTAAAAATAAGTCTCTTAGTCTACTTAATTCAATAGAGAATTCTTTTAGGTCTGCTAATATATCTCTTCTTTTTTCGCTTAATTTAATTTCGGTTTCACTTATTTCTTCATTAATACTATCGATATTTTGTGTCGCATTGATTGTAGTTTCTAATTCACTTCTTAGTTTAACTAATCTATTAAAAGTGTTTTCAATACTATCTAACCCACCTTTTTCTTTAAGTTGCTTTAGAAGTGAACTTCTTTGAATCTCTAAAGCTGAAATATCCTCGTTAATTAATTTTATTTTTTGTAAGAATCCTTCTTCTTTTTTCAACAAAAACCTTTGGCGGTTTTCTATAATTTCTCTCTTAAAAATAATTAATTCATCAAGTGTTTTTCTTACCATAGATGCAAAATTTTCTGAAACTTCACTATATATCATTTCGATTTTGTTAGTATCTATTTCCGTGGAATATTCGTACGATTCTCTTAATTTTCTTAAATTTAAACTGTAAAAATGTAACTCTTCTAGTTTCTTACTAATTCTACTTGTTAATTCTACAAGTTCCTTCTCTACATATTTATAACTCGGTAAAAATTCGTATTCCTGTAAACTACCTTCTAATATTTTTATTTCAGAATCAACTCTTATTTGTTCTGAACGAATTTCATCAAAACTCTTTCCAGTACTATTTTCAATAGTGTTTTCAATTATTGATTTTGCATTATTAAGGCTATTATATTTTTTTAATATCTCATCAAATTGAATAATATTATTGTTTGGAATATCAAGTAGATAAAAATTAATAATAGAAATATCTCTGGTATTAGCTCCATTATATCCTAAAAAATTCAATGGTTCTATTCTCTTTTGGTTATCCAAATCATCTTTTACAAAAAAATTCATCAAAGAACGATACTTATTGCTGCTTATTAAAATATTCTTGTTCTCTATAGGGAAAAATATATTGTTTAAAATTTCTTTTAATTCGTCCTTTCTGAAAGTATCCAAATTACCTTCATTACTTCCAAAAAGAATTTCCTTATTATTGTTAAAATTTCTTTTTATTAAATATCTTTTTTTTGCAAAAGAAAATTTTAAGCTTACTGAATGTTCTTCCTTTCTAAGAAAACTATATTTATTTTGAGAGAATATTTTCTCTGCACTCCCGGATAAAAGACAAAAATCGATAAGGCGGATTAAAGTAGATTTACCTATGCCGTTTATACCTGTTGTTTTTTTTCCTTCAGAGTAAATCCCCAAAACAATATTTATACCACCTCTAAAATCTACCCTATCAAATAATCCAGTATCTGAAAAAATACTATCAAGCATTTTACTTTTCTGATTTTAAAATTTTTACTTTGTAATTCTTCCACTCTATTAAACCGGTTAAGTACAAAAAAGTTAAAGTATGAAAAAATAAATCTGGTGTACGTCTTTCATCCTGAGAAATAAAGTCCTGTAATAATGTTTCAATTAAGATAAATCTAAACTTATCTTTGGGTAAAGATAATTTTTTGATTAACTCCGCTCCTAACACTAAAATATTTAAATTTAAATCTGTTTCTGGATGTGGTAAAATCATTTAACTTTTTCTCCAATTATACATTGTTCAAAATGGTATAATAATACTGCTTTAATATAATATTCATAGTTATCATCCCTAGAATTTGAATATATCTGAAGATATTTATCTTTTATTCTATTTAATCTTTCTTTAAAGTTTCCAGTTTCCAGACTATAATCTGCAATTATCTTATTTTTGATTACTTTCTTATCTTCATCTTCATAATTTTTTATCAAATGATCAATTTTAGAAAACTCTTGCATTAAATCTTCATATAAACCTATTACACTTTGTACGTCTTTTTCGTCAAAATTTATTTTTATTTTTGTTTCTATTTCAACAAGTGTTTTGGGATTATAACTCGGAGAATGATTATAATTGCTTCCCAGTTTTAATAAATCTTCTAAAATTTCACTAATATACTCGTGTGTGAAATATATCCTAACATCTATTTTTAAGTATTTAGCTAATTCCCTTTGTTGATAGTTATTTAAGTCATTATCAATAATATTTAGAATCTGTTCCAGTCCAATAATTGAAGGACTGGAATGCAAGTTTCCAATATATTTTATTTCATCAGGAGATAGTTTGTGGTTTACAACAAACTGCCAATTAGAGTAATCTTTTTTCCAATGTATTTTATATTGTTTATAATCATCTTTAGCTTTACTGCAAAAAATTTTATAATCATAGTTTTCTGGTCCGTAACAAGCTATAACTGTTTTTGTTGAACAAATTATTCCATCACAGCCTTTATCTCTTTTTGGCCTTGTTGGTAAATAATTACTAGAGCCAAATTTCTTTAAAAAAAGATTATTTATAAAGTCTTCAAACTGAAATCCTTGTAAGTTTCTGATTGTTGTTGAAAATATCGTGTAGAGTGTTGAGTTCAAATTATTTTGTTATAATACAATAATAATTAAATATTTATAATAAAAAACTATTCAATTCTACGAACTCTTCTTCACTTCCACTCCATCCTTCTTATCCACAATCTCATAACCCATCTCTTTTATCTTTGCTCTAATTTCATCAGCACGTTTGAAATCTTTTGCTTTCTTTGCTGCAGTGCGTTCTTCAACCAGCTTCATTATTTCTTCGGGAATATTATCTTCTTTCTTTTCTTCAACTTCTTTTAATCCCAGTCCAAGTACATTATCAAAATCATACAGCAGCTCAAGCCGTGATTTAGCCGGCAGCAGCTCGTTCTTGACAACATCCCACAGCACAGCAAGTCCCGAAGAAATATTCAGGTCATCATTTACAGCCTCATTGAACTGCTGCTTGTAACCTTCGATAGTTTCTTTATGATTTGGTGTCTCTGTGCTCTCTATATGCTCTGCGGTTTGCTTTTTAAATTCTATTACACGGTTCTTCAATCTTGTATATGCACTTTTTGCTGCATCAAGATTTTCCCAGCTGAAGAGCAATCGTTTGCCGTAATTTGTACCAAGGCACATATAGCGGTAATCAAGCGGGTCGTATCCTTTATCGACCAATGCCTGCACGGTTAAAAACTCACCCTTTGATTTACTCATTTTTCCGGATTCCTCTTCAAGAAAAGCCCCGTGAAGCCAGTAATTCACAAATTTCTCACCTGTGCATGCTTCCGACTGTGCTATCTCGTTTGTGTGATGACCGGGTATGTGGTCAATTCCTCCGCAATGTACATCAAAATGATTGCCCAGGTATTTCATTGCCATAGCCGAGCACTCAATATGCCATCCCGGGAAACCCGTGCCCCACGTTGATTCCCATTCCATCTGCCGCTTTTTATCCTTGGGAGAAAATTTCCATAACGAAAAATCTGTTATATTTTTTTTCTCCTCACTTAGCTCAATGCGGTGCCCGGGTTTTAGTCCGCTTATATCCAGCTGTGCAAGCTCACCGTAATTATTTATTTTCGATGTATCAAAATAAACACCATCGGAAGTAATATATGTAAATCCCTTTGCCTCCAGGCATTTGATAAGTCCTATCTGCTCGGGTATATGGTCAGTAGCTTTTGTCCATTTATCCGGCTGAAGGATGTTAAGCCTTATAGTATCTTTAATAAATATGTCTGTATAATATTCAGCAAGTTCCCACACAGTCTTTCCTTCACGGCTGGCACCTACTTCCATCTTGTCTTCACCTTCGTCTTCATCGCTTGTAAGATGACCGACATCCGTAATATTAACAATGTGATTTACTTTATAGCCATTATAAAGGAACATCCTTTTAAGGAGGTCTTCAAAAATATATGTTCTCAGGTTCCCGATATGCTGGTAATTATATACAGTAGGTCCGCAGCAATACATGCCAAGTTTGCCTTCTTTTATTGGTATAAACTCTTCTTTTTTATGAGCTAATGTGTTATAAAGATATATTTTTTCCATAATATGGGAAGATAAGTTTATTTGATGAGAGGTTAAATAGAGAAATCCGGTTTAGAGTTCGGGAATCCAGGGGGCTGAATCACAGATTTCGCAGATAAAAAGCTTAAACATAAAATATAGAAAGATAATTGGTGTTGGACTAAAGTCCGGTCCGGATGGTTCATTTTCCACGGGCTTTAGCCCGTGGCTACTAAAACTAAAGTTTATTTCGTATACTTTATAATCTTTTGTATTAAAGCTTTTATCCGTGCAATCAATAATATCTGTGGTCTGCGATTAAAATTATTTTTCTTTCACAATGATTCATTTAAATTTATTTCCTAACTTTGTAAGTCATCTTACGCAAAAATCAAGAAACTATACATTTCAGTCCTGAGCGGAGTCGAAGGACAATAGTTAAGATGAAAACAGATTACTTCTGTAATTAAAAAACAAGATTAATAATATATTAAAATAATTCGTATCATTGTAATTATTGTTTTTCGACTCCGCTCAGGACTGAATAGTAAAGAACATACACAATTTTGCGTAAGGTTACTTAATAAATAATATAATTATATGGAAAACGTAAAACCTGTAACACAAGAAATTACCATTAATGCAAGCCCGGATAGGGTCTGGGAAACAATAACAAACCCGGAACTTACAACGCAGTATATGTATAACTGCAAAGTTGAAACTAACTGGAAGACAGGCAATGAGCTAAACTGGAGAGATGCCTCTACCGGTAAGCTAATGGTCATTGGTAACATTATTGAAATTGAACCCGGCAAAAAACTGGTTTATACAACATTTGACCCAAACGGTAAGCTTGAAGATAAACCGGAAAATTACTCAAGGGTTACATATGAAATATCCGGAAAAAACGGAAATACGGTTTTAACCGTGACACAGGAAAATTATCCCACGGGACACTCACCCGAAGATATGGCAAGCGGATGGGAATATGCGCTGGAAGGATTGAAGAAAACTGCAGAAGATTTGTAGGTGGTATTACATAGTGTGAGAAAAACGGGCGACATTGCAATAATTCCAGTTTAACTCTATTTTTGTACTTAATTCCAAAAATATGAGAAAAACTATACTTGCTGCTTTCTTATTTATTCTTATACAATCATTAAATAGCCAGGAGAAACTAAAACCGGGATTTGATGCTGAAGAATGCAAAAAAATGCTTGAGATTTCAGCTCATTCAGTTGATACACCATGGGTAAAAATGTCTGTTGCTTATCCGCAGCATTATAATTTGGTTTACCGCTCCGATACGGTCGGTCTAAAAAACCGCTGGGACCTGTGGCTGCGTGATGATTCAGTTGGAGTTATAAGTATTAGAGGAACTGTAGCGGAAACCATTTCATGGCTTGAAGATTTTTATAGTGCAATGATACCTGCAGCAGGTAAAATTAAAATTGGCAAAGGAAAAGATTTAATTTACAAACTGGCAGATGATACTGCCGCTTATGTGCATGCAGGATTTTTACTGGGGCTTGCATATCTTGCTCCTGAAATTGTAAATAAAATAAATGGAAATTATATTAAAGGAGTAAAAGAATATTTCATAACCGGTCACAGCCAGGGCGGCGCTATTGCAAACCTGTTAACATCATATCTTCATTATCTCCCCGAAGGCACTATACCCGGTGATATAAAATTCAAGACCTATTCTTCAGCTCCGCCAAAATGCGGCAATTTATTTTATTCATATGATTTTGATTATATAACACGCGGAGGCATGGCTTTCAGGATAGTCAGCACTCTTGATTGGGTACCTATGATGCCTTTCACTGTGCAGACTATATATGATTTCAACAAAAATAATCCTGTAGCAACAGTTGATACAGTTCTTATGGAGCAAAATATTTTTACTCGAATTGCAGCCGGCTTGATAGAAAAAAGTATACTCGAATCTCTTAATGATGCCCGTGATATACTTATAAAATATTTAGGTGAAATAATTTTTAAAGTTATAAAAGAAAGCATCCCCGGTATAAAAGAACCCCAGTACGCCGCAACTATGGATTACACAAGCTGCGGTGTTCCGGTCATACTTATTCCCCGCAATGATTATTTCAAATTTTACAATTACAGAAAAGGTATGAGCGGAATTTTCATGCACCATTTCCCGGGTGCTTATTACTACCTGCTGAAGGAAGAATTTCCGAAACAGTAAACGGTGAATTATTTAACACCTTACATACTTTGTTAATTATTAATATTTTAGAAATTGTGTAAATTGTTAATAATAACAACATGAATATAGTCGAATTCATAGATAAACAAACACAGGTCTCAAGACAATTAACTAAAAATCTGATAAGCGACATTCCGGATGATTTGTGGTACACGGTTCCTGAAGGAATAAACTCCAATATTGCCTGGCAGATAGGTCATTTAATAATAAGCCAAAGCTACCATTCGGTTTTAGTTATCACGGATAACAATAAACAGATTCTCGATACAATTCCGATGCTGGATTATGTAAAAAAATATTCTTTCAATTCCAAAGCAGGAAAAGAAGACCAACCCGTACCGGATACATTAAGAAACCAATTGGATTTAGTAAACAAAATTGCCCGCTGTGAATTGCAAAAGCTCACTATGGAAGATCTTGATAAGCCTTTAGAGCCCACAAGAATGCCTCATCCAATAGCAAAAACTAAGTATGAAGCGTTAACATGGAATTTCAGGCACGAGATGTGGCATTGCGGACAAATTGCTATGATTAAAAGAGGAATGGGATTACCAATTGTAATAAAACAAATTCCCGTTGGCTGAAAATATCGAAATAAAAGCAATCCTCCGTGAGCCTGCAGCAGTTGAAGAAAATATAAAACAGTTTACAGGAAACGAGCTGTCTGCTGTACTGCATCAAACCGATACGTTTTACCGGAATCCTTTTGGCAGAATAAAGATTCGCGAAATAAATAACGACTCTACTGAAGTAATATTTTACAACCGTTCCAATTCTGCAGAAGTAAGAAAGTGCAGATATTACAGATTCAATCTATTGTTCCCAAAATTCACAAAAGGATTCTTTAGAACTTTCTTTGGGGTAAGAGGAATAGTAGTAAAAGAAAGAAGACTGTATTTCTATGATAACACAAGAATTCATATCGATACAGTGAAGAACCTCGGCTCATTCATCGAGTTTGAATATGTGGTTGATGAAGCCCATCCCCAAAAAAATGGTTACCCGGTTGTAAAAGAATTAATGCGGCAGCTCAACATTAAAGACAATGATATTCTTTCAGTATCGTATATTGACATGCTAAATACAACCTTTTAAACCCTTTAAACCCTTTAAACCCTTTAAACCTTACAAACCTTACAATCTTTACGAACTAATCAGCTCTTTCGCACTCTTAATGCTTGCATCAGTAATCTTTTCGCCGCTCAGAAGCTTGGCAACTTCCATTATCCGCTCATTTTTATCCAGCTTCTTTATTTTTGTATAAGTTTTATCGCCTTCATCATCCTTTGATACCACAAAATGCTGCTCTGCAAGTGCTGCAATTTGCGCTAAGTGTGTAATTGATATGACCTGGTGGTACTCAGAAAGCTTTTTAAGCACCCTGCCGACCTTCTGGGCTATCCTTCCGCTGATGCCGGTATCAATCTCATCAAATATCAACACATCGACGTTGTCAGCGTCTGCCAGGACGTTTTTCACTGCAAGCATTATCCTCGATATCTCGCCGCCGGATGCTGTTTTACGCAACGACGAAAATTCATCACCTTTGTTTATCTTCACCATAAATTCAATATCGTCAATTCCTTTAGCCATTAACCTTATATTCTGACTTTTTGCTTTTATTGTGTAATTATTTTCAGCATTATCCGCTTTAAAGTCAAAATTTACTTTAAACTCTGCATTTTCAAATCCAATCTCTTTAAATACCTTTATTACTTCAGTTTCAATCTTCTTTGCATTTTCTTTCCGGAGCTTTGAAATTATACACGCACGTTTGTATAAATTATTCTTCAGCGATTTGATGTTATTTTCAACATTGCTTAACCTGTCATCAAAATTATCAAGCAGTGATAAATCCTTTTCAACATTATCTCTTAACCTTATCACTTCGCTTAAGCTGCTGCCGTATTTCTTTTTAATGAACTGCAGCTTGTATAATCTTTCCCTTATATTTTCAATCCTTTCCGGATCATAATTTAATTCATTCATTAAATTATATATCAGCCGCACCGATTCGTTTATTGTTGTATTAACCTGTGATATTTCATTCAGCACATCATGGATATCCTTGTTAAACTCTTTTAACCTGGAAAGTTCTTTTTCAACCAACTTCATTCTTTCCAGGACCGAACCCTCATCATCATACAAATTTGCATGTGCCGATGTTAATCCCTGCTGTATAAATTCGATGTTTTCGAACGTTTTTAGCTCTTTTTCGAGCTCATCATCCTCATTTTCTTTTGGCTCTACTTCATTTATTTCCTTTAACTGGAATTCTAAAAAGCTCCTTTTGTTTTCAAGGTCTGTTTTTTTATTCCTTAAATCCTCAAACTCTGCAATTAATTTATTAAGCTCAGTAAAATCTATTGAATAATTATCAATCTCCTTTTTAAAATTATTAGTTTGCTTTGAAAGGAACGAATCAAGCAGCTCAATATGAATTTCCTTCTTCAATAACGATTGATGTTCATTCTGTGAATGTATATCAACAACCGATTCACCCAACTCCTTCATATCATTTATATTTACTGGAGTATCATTGATAAAATTCCTGCTGTAACCCTTAGTATATAATTCTCTCCTGATAATTAAATATTCATCATCAAAGCTTTCAAGTTCTTTTGCTTTAATAAAATTATTTATTGCTGATTTATTATATTTAGTTATCTTAACATGTGCTTCAACAATCATTTTCTCTTTATTTCTGCTGATAATTGAATAATCAGCTCTTTCACCAAGCAATAAAGAGATTGCATTAATGAGAATTGATTTTCCTGCACCGGTTTCACCTGTTATAATATTAAATCCGTTTGCGAAATCTATCTCAATATCTTTAAGCAGTAAATAATTTTTTATTATAATTTTATCAATCATTATTTAGCAACAATTATTATTATATTATAAAATATATAGAAGCAGTAGTAGTCGTGTTAACAAGTATGAATTTAATTATTATAGTTGAAATATATAAGGAAAATTAAATATATGAGCTATAATAATGTTAACAGAGATGTTCATATCTTCAATACTTATTAACAATTCTTTAACTTAATTTTATTCACAAATATAAAGAGATATGTATAATGTAAACAAGAGGTTATGCATTGACATGATTTAACAGGTGAATGTGGATATGTTGTTAACATATAACATCCCCGCGTTGTACCCTCTGGGTCAAGCTGAAATCATATCAATTATACAAATAATCTACCTCTATAACGGACTCCCGGCACCAGACTCCCAGACTCCAGACTCTTTAGGGTATTTTTCATTACATATTTTTTTGAACCCTCTCAAATCTAACGTTATCCGTGACCACTTAATAACAATAATTTTACGACCAACCTTAAAACTTTCACAACTATGACAAAGAACGGTTTTGAGTGAAAACATCATCACTAATTAAAATTAATATATGAATTGCCTCGTGTCAAGTTTTTGATGAAAATAGTTAGGAGTGTATAGAGTGCTTAGTGTGTATTGAGTGTTTAGAGTGCTTTTTAAGCAATTTTAATCAATAGATAAATAAAGAGGTAAGGATTCCCCTCTCGAGAGGGGAGGGAGCGAAGTGGAAGGGGTGTGTT
>RPQH01000063.1 GCA_003820375.1 Ignavibacteriota bacterium | reverse complement strand
GAATGAATCCCGAAGGGATGACATTTTTATATCAAAATTGGCAATGGAACGAATGAATCCCGAAGGGATGACATTATTATATCAAAATTGGCAATGGAAGGAATGAATCCCGAAGGGATGACATTTTTATATCAAAATTGGCAATGGAACGAATGAATCCCGAAGGGATGATATTATGGTAGCAAGATCGTCCGGCAAAGGAAAGAATCCCGAAGGGATGATATTATGGTAGCAACATCGTCCGGTAAATGAAAGAATCCCGAAGGGATGACATTATTGCAGCAAGTTTAAGATGGATGGAGCTATCCACGCAGTGACGCAACCTGTGAAAAATGAAAAATGTCTAAGTGATGAATTAAATCATGGCATTAGAAAAATACAAACAAAAAAGAGACTTCAAAAAAACCCCGGAGCCGGAGCCGAAAAAAAAATCGAGCCGGGGGCAGTTAAAATATGTCATACAGAAACATGCCGCATCACGCCTGCATTATGATTTCCGTCTTGAGCTTGATGGAGTATTAAAAAGCTGGGCAGTACCAAAAGGCCCTTCATTAAATCCTGCTGATAAACGTCTTGCAATGATGACTGAAGACCATCCGCTTGATTATCAAAATTTCGAAGGAAAGATTCCAAAAGGAGAATACGGCGGGGGTGAAGTTATTATATGGGATAAAGGGACCTATCATTCGCCGTTGACCACAAACAGGAAAAGAAGTGAAGAAGTATTAGCTGAAGATCTGGAGAAGGGTAATTTAATATTCGTACTGGATGGCAAAAAGCTCAAAGGAGAATTTGCACTGGTTAAACTAAGAAGCAGCAAAATAAATACCGGTAAACAAGACAATGCATGGTTATTGATAAAGAAAAAAGATGAATATGCATCGAAAGAAGATATTACCAGGCAGGAGCGTTCGGTTGTATCAGGTAAATCACTTGATGAAATAAAGAGCGATGAAGATGCAGCAGTGTACGGTGAAAAAGAAAAGCTCTCAAAGAAAAAGTAAACCCAACAGAAATACCTTAAAAGTTAAGATATTCATGATTCGCAATTGATAATTTTAGTCCTGAGCCCGGAGTACTTGTGACTCAGATTAAAATTTGATGAATTCCCATAGCTATAATTTTTATAAACAATTATCATGGATAAAGAAGTCGTCATAAATAAACAAAAGCTCAAATTAACCAATCTTGATAAGCTGTATTGGCCTGACGAAAAAATTACAAAAGGTGATCTGATTGAATATTACCGGGAAGTTTCAAAGTACATTCTCCCCTATCTTAAAGACAGGCCGCAATCTTTGAACCGTTATCCAAACGGTATAAAGGGAAAAAACTTTTTTCAGAAAGATGTAGGAAATATGCCGCCTGATTGGGTGAGTACTTATAAAATATTATCCGAATCAACCAATAAAAAAGTAAACTATATTGTTTGCCGGAATGAAGCAACCCTGCTTTACATGGTCAATTTAGGATGTATAGAGATAAATCCATGGTCATCAAGGATACAGTCATTGGAAACACCCGACTACCTTGCAATAGACCTTGACCCGGAAGGAATTTCATTTGACAGTGTTGTGGAAACAGCACTGGCAGTAAAAGAAGTACTTGATGAAGCGGAAATATCTTCTTACTGCAAAACATCAGGCAAGACCGGCATGCATATATTTATACCATTAAAAGCAAAATATAATTTTGAAATAACAAAAGAGTTTGCACATATAATTGCAAAGATAACACATGATAAAGTTCCCGGTATAACAAGTCTTGAAAGAAGCCCTTCGAAGAGAAAAAAGAAAGTTTACATTGATTTTCTTCAAAATAATATCGGACAAACCCTTGCCGCACCATACAGTGTAAGACCGTCACCCGGCGCAGCCGTTTCCACTCCCCTTTTATGGAAAGAAGTAAAACGCGGTTTAGATCCGCATGATTTTAACATTAAAAATACCTCTAAACGAATCAGCAAAATTGGTGATATTTTTTACGACGTTTTAAGAAAAGGAACAGATATTGAAAAAAAATTAAAGAAACTTGATTATGCATAAAGCGATTATTTAATAACTTAGGAGAATAAAATGGAAGAAATGAAAACATTATCCGAAATGATTGAACTGCTGCATCATAAAGGATACATACACGATATGGAAATAACCGAACATGGACTAAAAAGCAAAGATACAGATGAATTATTTAAACCGGAAGAACTAATCATAGAAAAAGTTTACAGGTTTGAAGGCGATTCCGATCCTGCAGATATGGCTGTGTTATACGGTATTACATCAAACAGCGGAACGAAGGGCACATTGATAGATGCTTTTGGAACTTATCAGAATCCCCGGATAGGAGAATTTCTGAAAAAAGTCCGGATTATTCAGGACGAACATTAAACTTTTATGAGATTGAAATGGTTTACTCACCTTGACATATATGACAAAACTTGTCAGATATGTCAGGTAAAAGTATAATAATTTTATACTTACCATTGTAATAAGAGGCAAATACTGCAAAAAAAGCCTTCATAAACCCCGAAAAAACAACTTCAATAATTATCTTTCAAATCCTGTTTTCTTGGCATAACGATTGAGGATATAATTGAATGAAAGAGAAAATGGACAATAAATTATTAATACTTGTGAAGAAGATGGGTAACATTTTAATAGTGGACGATGATAAATTTTTATGCCAGTCATTATCATATGTTTTAAAAGACGAGGGTTATCATGTTAATGCAGTAAGCGATGGTGAAACTGCAATAGACCTGATAAAAAAAAGAAAATATGATTTAATGGTACTCGATTACAATTTATCAACACTGCAAAATATAACAGGATTAGGAGTGCTTGAAAAAGCTCATGAAATTAATCCCCGGATAAAAGCTGTAATGATATCTGCTTATGGTGATAATAAGCTGAAAAAAAGAGCAAGAGATATGGGGGTTAACGGATTTATTGATAAACCGTTCAAATTAACCAAGCTTTTAAAAACAATCGATAATTCTTTAAAAAATATAAAGAACGACTAAACTTCCGCATAAGAAATGCTAAGTTTGTTGTAACCGCCTGTGGTTTATGGGAGCATCATTGAAACATATTCGGCATCATACAGGTAAAAGGTAAATAAACTTAAAGTGCGGATTCTTAATCCGCAGATTTTAAAACTAATCAGGAGATAAAATGTTAAACGACAAATCTATGAAAAACATTTTTAAAAATTTAGCAAAAACAATTTTACTTTTATTTTTCGTTTCAATAGGTTATATGGGCTGCGGTGATGATGAACTTACTTCAGGACCGCCGGTAGTAGATACAACAGCAATTAATTATAATAACTTAATAATCAACGAAAGAACATCACCGTTTGATTCGGCTTTTAGCTCAGTTGATTTATATCATGGTACTATTGTTCAGGAACAAAGCACATTCAAAGATGCGGTATTAGTTGATTCTGGAGGAGCTAGTACAGTTTTTTACTTCAGATCAGGAGACCTTTCATTACTTGATATGCCTCTGGGATTCCAGACAAATTTTAAAACAATATTTGAATATCCAAATATAACACAGGCGCAGTTTGATACTCTAACAGTAATACCGGATTCAGATACAACATTAACACCGAGTGACTTTACACTTGACCAGACCAGCAGTTTTGGCGACCCGTTAAGTTCACATCCTGTATTTGGATTTTATTTAGCAGGCAGATATCCAACTTATTCTTCAAATCAGGTGTACGGTATGATTTACCTTGATTCTGCCTGGAGAGATAACGGCGTTTACAAGCTTAAATTCGACGTAAAGATCAACAAGAATGGTGAAAACAGATTTTTAAAAAACAGTAATATAACAGATTAACTAATTTAAGAAAGTAAGGAGAAACTAATGTCTGAAAACAGAAACATCGGCGGCACAATTTGGGGATTCATAATTGGAGGAGCACTTGGAAGTATTATAGCTTTACTTTATGCTCCTAAACCGGGTAAAGATTTAAGAACAGATATAAGCAAAAAAACGACCGAGATTATTAATGATGGCAAGAAATTATCCGGTGAAATCTGGGAAAACACAAAAACTAAAGCAGGAAGCATTTACGAAGGTGCCGGTCACATGCTTTCAACAGGAAAAGATAAATTGATGAACAGGGCAGATAAAGTAAAAGAAGCTATTAAAGCCGGAGCCGAAGTATACAACGAGGAAAGAGCAGGCAACGGGAATACTAATACAATGAGTACAACCGAAACAAAAGGGACTTCTTCAAGAACTCATGGTACTAAAGGTTCTCAGTCAAGAAGTTAAGTAGTTCTTTAAATTATTATTTTTAAATTTCTCCTATAATGTTGATGATGACAACATTAGACACTATAATAGCGATTGCAGAGATAATCTTATTTATCTCACTGGCTGTACTGGCAATATACCTGATAAGTGTATTCAAGAGAGTTACGGACTCGGTTCAAAAGATTGAGCAAAACGTATCTAACCTTGAAAAGAAAGTAGAGCCGCTGATAGATAATGCAAACAAAGCAATAATTGATGCCGGTTACATAACCGGTGACATTAAAATGCAGCTTGACAGAGTTGAATCTATAATTGACATGGTTAAAGATAAAGGTGACCAGGTCATAGGGTTTACAAGTAAAATCCAGGGACAAATAGAAAAGCCGGTCAATGAGTCTTTGAACTTTATCTCTGCAATCCGCAGTGGTGTAAGAACATTTTTCGATCATCTTAAAAATAATAAAGATTTAGCTTATTCGGATAACAACAGGAACAATAACACAAAAGGAATTTGAAGTGAATATATAATAATTTTATTATTAAGCTGAAGAAAAAGTGAAAGAAGTAGAAATAACAGATAAGAACAGCTTTGAGCTAAATGATAATGCAGATGAACAGCAGGATAGCCTGACATTGTGGACTGTGGCGGGAATGCTGCTTATATGGATATATGTGATAATGATGAGCTTGTTCTGATTTTTTATTTCTGATGTAACGTATAAATTAAATTTGATTAAATATTAAATAAATAAAATCATACAAGAGAGGAAAACAGGAAAATGTACAACACATCCAGAAAAACAGCATTTAATGTAATTGAAAAAGTTCCGCTTCCTAATCCCACCCCGGATATTGAAGCGGACGATAACATTGTTGAAGAACAGGAAATTAATGAACAGGAACAGTTACAGATAACGGATGAAAATTACCGTATTGCATTTGAAAAAGAGGCACTGCCCCATTTGAATGCACTTTATAACTTTGCTTACAAGATGCTTGGTAACAAACTTGATGCCGATGATATGATACAGGAAACATATTTAAGAGCCTTCCGCTTTTTCAATTCATATGAAAAAGGCACAAACTGCAAAGCATGGCTGTTCAGGATAATGAAAAATGTTATTATAAATAAATACCGCAAAGAACAAAAAGAAGCGGCTAACGTTGATTATGATGATGTAATGAATTATATATCCAATATTAAATCAATTCAATTCGATACTGACGATTTCCAGCAAAAGCTTTATTCAAAGCTGCTTGATGATGAAATGACAGGTGCACTAAACTCTATTCATGACGATTTCAAGATTGTAGTAATATTATGCGACCTTGAGGGATTAAGCTACGAAGAAATTGCAGAGTTCCTTCATTGCCCAATCGGGACAGTAAGAAGCCGGCTCCACAGGGGAAGAAGACTTCTTCAGCAGAAGCTGTTCCTTTATGCAAGGCAAAGAGGATACAATGTCGGTACCGCAGCATAAAATATTAAACAAGCTTCGTATTTAAAACCGGTAATAAGACAGTTTTAAATACGAAGCATATTTAAATAAGAAAGGAAGATAACAATGCTCTGGACAATCTTCGTAGTATTGCTTGTTTTATGGCTGTTAGGATTGGTAAGTTCTTACACAATGGGAGGATTCATACATGTACTTCTTGTACTCGCTGTTATAGTACTTGTTATAAGGCTGGTCACCAGCAGAAATCCTGTTTAACAACCTGGTAATTTAATTACTCTAAACATAAAGTTAAGGAAGGTGAGGTATTCAATGCTGAAAAAAAAATACCACCAGATCTTTATAAGCGGTGAAGATAAATATCTTTACATTTATGTTTATTTAAAAAAATTCAACAGGAAAGCTGCGGATAAAGTTTTTAACAGTTATATAAAAAAATACAGCAACAAGAACTTCGACGAGCTGCAGCTTACATTCCTTGATACACAGTTTGCCGAAGGATATCTTGAGCTAATAAATAAGAAAAATACAGATAAAAAATTTTATATCCCTATGACAGGTACTAAAATTTTAAAAGGGATATATAATTACAAGCTTACAGATAAGAAACTGAATGATATAGTGATTTACCAGTAACAAAAAGAGCGGGAATATGTAAAGAGTGTTTAAAAGAGCTGCAGTTAAAATGAATTAATTTATTTAATGATTAACAGGAGGAGTAATTATGAAAACGGCAATTAAATATTTTTTAGCCACAACAATGTTTTACTTTTGCTCGGTTGTTTCGGCAGTAGCTCAAAATGAACAAAAAGATGTTAATATAGACGTTAATGTACAGGGAGGCCAATGGTACACTAACTGGTGGATATGGGTTATTGTTGCTTTGCTATTCATTATAACTATTGTCGCAATATCCACAAGAGGCAGAAGAGCATGATGAAACCCCAGTCCGGAAAAACTTTATCCATCTGGGTAGATACTGCTGAGCTTCCTGAATACCCGCCGCTTGATAAAGATTATCAGTGTGAAGTTTGTATTGTTGGTGCAGGGATTACCGGCATCACTACTGCATATTTGCTTGCTAAAGAAGGTAAGCAGGTAATTATTATTGATGATGGACCAATAGCAGGAGGTGAGACAGGAAGAACCACCGCTCATATAACAAATGTAATTGATGACAGGTATTATAAAATAGAGTTCTGGCACGGTGAAGAAGGTGCACGGCTAGCAGCAGACAGCCAGACAAAAGCAATTGAAACAATAGAAGCTATTGTAGAGGATGAAAAAATTGACTGCGATTTTACCCGACTTAATGGCTATTTAATCTTCAAACCGGATGAACAGGAAGATACATTAAAAGAAGAAGCAGATGCATGCAGAAAAGCAGGTATAGATGTTGAAATAATAGATAAAGCTCCCTTCCCTTCTTTTGATACAGGTATATGTTTAAAATTCCCCAACCAGGCACAATTTCATATTTTAAAATATCTTGCAGGTGTTGTTAAAGCACTCGATAAATTAGGTGTAAAAATCTTTAACGGGAGTCATGTAAACTCAGTTAAAGGCGGAAATCCTGCAACAGTAAAAACAAAAGACGGGTTCACCATAAAAGCACAAGATGTAGTTGTCGCAACAAATAGCTCAATCAGTGATTACCTGGCCACACATGCCAAACAAGCTCCATACAGAACTTATGTAATAGGTGCAAAAATACCAACGGGTTCAGTTCCTTTAGGTTTATATTGGGATGATGAAGACCCTTATCATTATATCAGGCTTCAAAAAATGGAACGCGGCGATAATGAAGATAAATATGATATCTTAATTATCGGCGGTGAAGATACAAAAGCAGGTAAGGAAGAATTTCCTGATGAAAGATATAAATGCCTTGAAGAATGGGCAATGGAAAGATTTCCCTTTATTGAGTCAATAGAATATAAATGGTCGGGACAGGTTATGGAACCGATGGACGGATTAAGCTTTACAGGCAAAGACCCGGAGAATGAAGAACACGTTTACATTGCAACAGGCGACTCCGGTATGGGAATGACTCACGCAACATATTCTGCTATACTAAATACAGACCTAATAATGGGGCGGGAAAACCAATGGGCAAAGTTATATGACCCTAAGCGGAAAACTTTAAAAGCCGCGGGTGAATTCCTGAAAGAAGGCGTTGATGTTGCAGAAGCATTTATTTCATATGTAACGCCGGGAGAAGTTGATTCTATTGATGAGATAGCCGCTGATGACGGGGCAATTGTAAGAGACGGCTTAAGTAAATTAGCCGTATATAAAGATAAGCACGGTGCAGTACATAAATTCTCAGCAGCTTGTACACATTTAAAATGCATAATCGGCTGGAACCCGAAAGAAAAAACATGGGAGTGCCCTTGTCATGGTTCAAGGTTTGATGCACTCGGCAATGTTTTAAACGGACCTGCAATAAAAAATTTGGAAAAAGTAAAAGATAAAGATTAATATGCAAAAAGGCGGAAAGAAGAAAAAGTTAAGACCAAAGCAGAAACAGGAAAGACAGCCCGGCATAGAAGCGAAAATGAAGCCAAGACCTGCTGCTGAAAATCCAAGATACATTGGAAGCAATAAGCTGCTGGATAAAGTAGCTCTTATTACCGGCGGCGATAGCGGTATCGGCAGAGCTGCGGCAATAGCTTTCGCTAAAGAAGGTGCTCACGTTGCTATTGTTTATTTTAATGAACATGTTGATGCAAAAGATACTAAAAGATTAATAGAAGAGAACAGAAGAAAATGTTTACTGCTTGCAGGAGATATCAGTTCAGAAAGATTTTGCAGCAGGGCTGTTGAAAGAACGATAAAAGAGTTCGGCAGATTGGATATATTGGTGAACAATGCTGCTGTACAATTTCCGCAGGAAGGCATAGAAGATATTGATTCAAAACAGCTTGAGCGTACGTTCAGAGTAAACATCTTTGCAATGTTTTACCTTGTTAAAGCTGCATTGAAATATTTGCAGGAGGGTTCTGCTATAATTAATACAACATCTGTAACAGCATACAGGGGAAGCCCTCCATTAATTGATTATTCATCTACCAAAGGTGCAATAGTATCTTTCACACGTTCTTTATCAGCTTCATTGGTAAAAAGGAAAATAAGAGTAAATGCTGTTGCTCCCGGACCAATCTGGACACCATTGATACCATCAACATTTAAGGGAGAAAAAGCGGCAACATTCGGCTCGGATGTTCCAATTGGAAGAGCGGGACAGCCTGAAGAAGTTGCCCCGTGTTATGTATTCCTGGCATCCGATGATTCATCTTATATTACAGGCCAGGTGCTTCATCCAAACGGCGGAGAAATTGTAAACGGATAAAATAAATATAAGGAGTTAATTATGAAAACAAATATATATCAAAAGATAGTGCTGCTTCTCGCGTTTGTATTATTAAACACAACTTTTGCCGGATGTGAAGTAATCGCTGATATCTTTAAAGCCGGTTTCTGGATTGGAATAATTGCCGTTGTTATTATTATTATAATTGTTATGGCAATTATAAGAATGCTTAGAAGGTAATCATCTTTGATTTGGGAAGTGAGGTTGATTTAATTTCGAATTGTGCCTGCCTGCTGCAGGCAGGAATTGTCAATTGCGGATTGAATAACAGGAAGGTTTCCGTACTGTCAGTGATACTCAAGGAGATTTACATTAACAGTACGGAATTCTTTCGTTAATTGGAATGGATTAATTATAAATCTCCGTGCATCTTAAGCATACGCTTGCGTCAGGACAATCTTCGGAAATTTAAGTTCTTTCTTTCTCTATCATGCAAATCAGTAAATCCCGGATTGTACACGTTTTCAAAGTAAGACCTGACACTGCCTAATCTTCCAATATTTCAACCTTTAACCTGCAACCATCACTCTTCATTCTTAATTGATAATCCTCTATCCCGCTCTCCTTCGTTCCTCTTCTTTTTGTTCAATTTTTTCAGCAAGCTTCTTTTTGCTCACAGTTCCCTCTTCATTTATTGTTTCCTTTAACAATTGAGAAACTTTAGGAATAATTATCCCGTCTTTATCCGGTTTTAACGGTTCTTTGCCATATCTCATTCTGTACACCTGTGTAATTTCTGCACCAAGGTATAAAAGCAGGCCTGAGTAATATATCCAAATCAGCAATATTGCAAGCGACGCAGCCGCTCCATATGTTGAAGTATATGAACTGCTTCCAAGGTATAAACCGATAAGAAATTTACCGGCAGAAAAAAGTATAGCTGTAAAGACAGCCCCTCTCCAGATATATTTCCATCTAAGCACAAGATCAGGGAGGACATAATATATCAACCCAAATAACACCGTAACAACAGCTAAAGAAATAAATACATTTATAACCTGTATGAGCGGAAGCGATGCAGGAAAAGAATCACCCAAATATTTTTCAAGACCGCTGATTACGGCATTAACTACAAGAAAAACCAGCAGAAGAAACCCGGTACCAACAACCATAGAAAAGGAAAGCAAACGGTTTTTAATAATACCCCATATACCTCTGCCCGGCCGCTGTTCTATTCCCCATATAATATTTAATGATTCCTGCAGCTCAAGAAAAACACCAAGAGAGCCCAGCACCAGAACAACTACACCAATGATAGTCGCAAAAATACCGGCTGTTGGTGCCGAAGCCCCTTTTATCATATTTTCTATAAATGCAGAACCGTCATGCCCTATCAAGCCCTGCATTTGAGCGACAATTTGCCCTCTTGCAGCATCTTCTCCGAATACAAATCCTGCTATAGCAATAACAATAATCAGAAGCGGTGCCATTGAAAATACAGTGTAATATGATAAAGCAGCTGCCATTTTGAATCCTTTATCATCAATAAATTGGATGTATGATTCTCCGAAAACCGAACCTATTTCCTTTAATTTTTTAATCATATTCTTTTCTTTTCATTATAAACCTCTTTCAAAACCTGTTTTATGAAGTTAAAGTTCATATAAAATTATTAATTAGCTTTGTATATTGAGTAAAATAAAATGAAAAACCATGTTTAAGAGATTATGTATACATTTGTTTTTATACCTGTTTATTGTAACCGGTGCTTATACACAAGTAAATGATGCTGAAAAATCAAACCTGACATTATTATGCATTGCTGCACATCCTGATGATGAAGACGGAGCTACACTTGCATATTATTCAAAGATAAAAGGATATTACACTTATACTATTATATATACACGCGGAGAAGGCGGGCAAAATGAGACAGGTCCTGAATTATATGATGAACTTGGTAAAATAAGGGAAAAAGAAACTTACGAAGCCGCAGAAATACAGGGTTCGAAAGCTTTTTTCCTGGGAATGCTTGATTTCGGATTTTCCAAAACTGCGAAGGAGACATTCAGGATTTGGGGCGGGAAAGATATAGTCCTTGCACGGATTGTTTATATGATTCGAAAAATTAAACCTGATGTTGTAATTACAAACCATGATACGATAACAACAAAACCTGACAGGCAGCACGGGCATCATCAGGCTGTAGGTTTAACAGTATTTGAAGCATTTGATAAGGCAGCAGATTCAAATTATCATCCCGAAGATATTGATAAATCTATCTCTCAATCAATATTCTTGCAAGGTGGTCATACAACGCAAGAGATTAAAGTTTACACAAAGCCGTGGCAGGTTAAAAAATTATATTTCAGAGTATATGATACGACAAAGACAAACAATATAGTAACAATAGATATGAATCAAACCGAAACATCGGGTAAAACAATTAAACAAATCGCAATAGATGCTCTTGCTAAGCACAGAACACAGGGAATGGATAAAATTGACTATACATCCACTATGTCTGAATTCCGTGAAAGAAGATACGAGCTTGTGAGAAGCGATAAAGATTATCCTTATGATAATAGCGACCTGTTTTCCGGAATTACCCCGGAAAAAAAGCATGATGTTTCATTTTATTCATTTACGACAGAATATAAATACAACACACTCAGCAAAGAAGACAGCCTGAAAATTCTCGCTCAGTTAAAATATACAAAGAACTTCCGAATTGGTTTGGTTAAAACCTATGATAATACGATTGAAAATTTCTTCAGCGGATTGGGAATTGATTATTCACTTATTGATTCTGCAATGCTCGCAAACAGACAGATGTATGATTATGATGTAATTTTGCTGGACATGAGAGCTTTTCTCTACAGAAATGACTTAGTGCAATACAACGACAGGATTCTGGATTTTGTAAAAGAAGGCGGGAATGTCATTTGCTTTTACAATAAACCGGGCGATTGGAATACAGATGCACAGTTAGCACCTTATCCTATATTCATTACACCGGAGCGGGTGACAGAAGAAGATGCACCTGTAACAGTGCTTAATCCAGACCATAAATATTTTAACATGCCAAATAAAATTAAAACTGAAGACTGGAACGGCTGGGTTCAGGAAAGAAACATTTATCTTCCATCAGATGATACGGCAAAAACATCACCGGTATATGAAAAGCTTCTTGCAATGCAGGATGAAGATGACCCTGTTCCGCAAACTTCATTATTATGGGCAATGTTCGGAAAGGGAACATATACATATTGCTCACTTGCATTATACCGTCAGTTAAAAATATTCAATACAGGCGGAGCAAAGCTATTCCTGAATATGATATCTCAGAAGAACAAATCACATAAGGGAATAGAGAATATACGATAGAGTGCGGAGAGTTCAGAGAGTTCGGAGAGTTTGGAGAGTTCGGAGAGAATAGGATTCCCCTCTTGAGAGGGGTGGATTTCGATGGAGCGATAGCGGAAATCGGGAGACGGGGGGTGTTTGAAGAGTTGTAAAAAAATGGTGAAAAATTAATCGACAACAAAAATTGCATCAAACCGAAGATAACAAATCACAAACTTCAGACAGCGGTTTAATACGCGGAGTATCACTACCGGGAGCTACTGCGTTAAATATGATTGATATGATTGGCGTTGGTCCTTTCATAACAATACCGTTAATACTTGCGGCAATGGGCGGACCGCAGGCAATGATTGGATGGATTGCAGGAGCGGCAATTGCATTATGCGACGGAATGGTCTGGGCTGAGCTTGGGGCGGCAATGCCTAAAGCCGGCGGCTCATACAGGTATTTAAAAGAGATATACGGTAAAGAAAGATTCGGCAAGTATGCATCATTTCTTTTTATTTTCCAGCTAACGTTCAGTGCTCCCCTATCAATTGCTTCGGGGTGCGTGGGATTGGCTTTATATGCATCGTATATTTTTCCATCGTTAAAAACGGACTACCTAAATTACAATTTAAACATCCCGCTTCCGCTGTTCGGTCCGCTAGAAGCAAGCTTTACAATCGGCAATAGCGCTTTTCTTGCAATTGGAATACTGGTTATAATAGTAATTATCTTATACAGGAAAATTACCATACTCAGCAAGCTCTCACAGTTTTTATGGGTTGTGGTTATGCTTACCGTCGTATGGATAATTGTATCCGGATTATTTAATTTTAATTCATCTATAGCATTTGATTTTCCGCCCGGTGCATTTGACCTGACGACAGGATTTTTCCTCGGGCTTGGCTCAGCAATGCTTATTGCCATCTACGATTACTGGGGTTATTACAATGTTTGTTTCCTCGGCGGTGAGATAAAAAATCCCGGACGGAATATTCCGCGTGCAATAATATTCTCTATTATACTGGTATCAATTATGTACATTGTAATGAACCTGAGCATCATCGGAGTTTTGCCGTGGCGTGAAATAACCGAGACCGCCGGCACTGATGCAAGAAAGTATGTTGTATCGGTTTTTATGCAGACAATTTTCGGCGGATGGGCGGGTAATCTTGTTACGGTGTTAATTATGTGGACAGCATTTGCATCAGTATTTTCTTTGATGCTGGGATATTCACGTGTACCATATGCCGCTGCACTTGAAGGCGATTATTTTAACATATTCACGCGGCTTCATCCTAAACATAAATTCCCTACCGTTTCATTAATTGTGATGGGACTTGCCGCTATGGTGTTTTGTTTCCTCAGATTGAAGGATATAATTGCTGCATTAGTTGTGATAAGAATTATTATCCAGTTCCTTGCTCAAACAATTGGTGTAATAATATTCAGGGTAAGAAGACCTGATGTTGAGCGTCCTTTCAAAATGTGGCTTTATCCCCTGCCTGCTTTGCTTGCTTTTATAGGATTTGTTTACGTACTTATTTCCCGGCAGAACTTCTTAAAGGAAGTTAGATATGCGGCAATATTGCTGGTAATAGGTAGCATACTATTCTTCTGGCGTTCATGGAGAAGGAAGGAATGGCCGTTTTAAGTTCGTTAAGTTTTTTAAGTTCGTTAAGTTTTTTAAGTTTGCTGAGTATCCTTATCCCTCTTTCCCAAATTTTTCTTATCCCTGTGGGACCATTTGCCTGCCTTCAGCAGTCAGGAGGAAACCATTGAGAGATTGACAATTGGTGATTGACAAGGGATTATATGCAATTAAGAATGAAAAATGAAGAATTGCCAACCCTCTTATTGGCTTTCCCAAAAAGAATTTTGGGAAAGAGGTGCCTCTCTTAACTACTCGAACTCTCAGAACTCTCCAAACTCTCTGAACTCTCCAAACTCTCTGAACTCTCCAAACTCTCCAAACTCTCTGAACTCTCCAAACTCTCCGAACTCTCCGAACTCTCTGAACTCAATAAACTCAAAGAACTCAATATTTGGATTGTAAAAATTCAGGATTTTAGATAATTTGCGGGATATAGTAATGTGTAAAATGCACATTGAACACAAATCTTATCCATTACCCTATGCTGTCAATTCTGATGGCGGTGCTGTTCTTATATCATTTTTTACACCTGTGCTTTATAAATTCAGCAATAACAATTTAAATAAAACTTATATTCAATTTAATATAAGAAAGTATAAACCGAATAATTTATATTCAAAAAGGAGAAAACATGTCATCAAATAAACAGGCAGATCTTGCAGGTCCCGGCATAAGCACATATGAAGCCGTTGAGAAGATACTTCCGGATAATTACAACTCGATACTCGATAAAAAAGAAACACAAAAAGCTCTTTATGCAGTAAAAGATTATATTGAAAAAAATCTTGCAAAAGAACTTAACCTAATGATGGTTCAGGTTCCGTTAATAGTAGATAAAGAGAGCGGATTAAACGACAATTTGGACCGCGACGGTTCACGTACACCGGTTGATTTCCCATGCGGCTTAGGTCTCGAAAAACGCATCCAGGCACAGGTTGTACAGGCAGCTACAAAATGGAAAAGACCTGCTTTAAAGCAATTCAACTGCGAAGTTGGCGAAGGTATCAATACCGATATGCGTGCAGTACGTAAAGATTATTTCTTAGACCACGACCATTCAAGCTACGTTGACCAGTGGGATTGGGAAAAGAGAATCGAAGAAAAAGACAGAAACATTGCATACTTAAAAGATACAGTAAAGAAATTATGGAAAGTATTTGTCGGAGCAGAAGAATATGTACAAGATATGTACCCGAAACTGAAAGACCCGCGTTATCCTAATTTACCAAAAGAGCTTGAGTTCTTCCACGCAGAAGAAATTCTTGATATGTATCCCGACCTTCCGAGGAAACAGCGTGAGACAGCAATATTACAGGAGCACCCGGCAATATTTATCGTTGGTATCGGCTACGTTTTAAGTGACGGATATCCTCATGAAATGCGTGCAGCAGATTATGATGACTGGATTACAGATACATCAGCAGAGACAGGCAAACCGACTCACGGATTAAACGGCGACATATTGGTATGGAACCACTTAACCAAACGCAGACATGAGCTTTCATCAATGGGTATCAGGGTAACAAAAGATACTTTGAGAAAACAGCTAACCGTAGCAGGTCTTGATGATTATCTGAACCTCCCGTATCATAAAGCCATTATAAATGATGAAATTCCACTCAGCATCGGCGGAGGTATCGGACAGGCAAGAACACAGATGTTATTATTAAAAAAAGCTCACCTTGGCGAAGTAACCGTAACAATATGGCCGAAACAGTTAAAAGACATTTGTGCAAAGAAAAATATATTCGTATTAGAATAAGAAATAATTTCTTATCTACAAAAAGCCCGGTAAACCACCGGGCTTTTTTATATCCCTTACCTGTTTTATACCATTAAGGATTTTATATATTGCAATAAATCAATAAGTTTGCAGTATCCTGAACAGGCAGACTCTCTCACAGTAAACTTTCCTGAATCAACAAGAGATTTTGCTTAATATTCTATATTGAATTCTTCTAATATTTTGTAAGCAGCAGCAAGCAATAATTAGAGAAACATCCTGTTTTATTTGTCAATTATTTATAGAAAGCGAATAGCGACATGAAGAATATTACTTACGCTTTTATTCTCTTAATGTTATTAATAAATTTAACGATGGCTGATGATGCTGTCTTCTCCGGAAATGGCGATAATCTCCACCCGGTTAAAGAAACTTCAATAGAACTTAAAAAAGAAATTTTGAGCTTCAAAATTTCCGAAAATTATGTTTCCGTAAATGTATATTTCGAGTTCTACAATCCGGGAAGAGCAAGAAATTTATTGGTTGGCTTTGTTACCGGTGCACCCGGGGGAACCGATGCGGGTTTCAATGAATGCAGAATAAAAGAATTCACTGTTATATTTAATGATAAAAGTTTGAAATATGAACTAAGAAATTTAGATAGTGAGTTTGTATTTATTTTTAACGCGCATTTTACAGAAGGTTGGAATATTGTTCAGCATTCATATCTTCTTCCTCCGAGTGGTGAAGCAGCATTATATAATTATTACGCCTATACAATAACGACAGGCAAGAGCTGGGCAAACCATGAAATTGAAGATTTCCAATTAGATATTGATTTGGGGAGCGGCCTGCATTATTATCCCGGTACTTTCTGGAAATCCGGGAAACCTGTTGACTGGAAGATTATTGGGACTGGAAAAAAAGTCGATTCGGATTTTCATACTCCTAATTTTTTGGATAAGGCATTACCATTTAAAGCTTATATTCAATCCGGCTATGTTTCTTTTCTTGCAAAACATTTCAAACCGGATTATGATTTTAAATTTGGCACTCCTGATTACTGTCACTGGGTTTCCGGTGAATCCGAATATCGTGATATGATCAGCACCTTCCTGGATTATTGTTCTTCTGAATATAATATTAATGATAATACTGCGGAGAAAACAGATTTGGATTTACTGGAAAAGTTCGTTTATGCTTTGCATGGATATACATTCCAGGATAAAGAAACTGCTGATTTCTTTAACTCAATTTATTGGTATATGCCAAATTATTCTTTGAAAAAAGAAAATATCATGTTAACAAACTATGAATCGAAGTTAATAAGAAAAATCTCGGAATATAAGAAGAAAAAAAAGTTTGGTTGGATTTATAACACTGAAGATAAATCTATAACTCTAAGATATAAAATAAAAAAAGAAGCTGTAATAGTTCTGCCATGGTATAGGCGGGCTTTTTATGCAGTAAGGGTTTCAATGTATGTTTCTCATATATTAAATTGATAATACTGCATACGGTATGCGAGATTATTATTTAGTGATAAAGAGTGGTCCGTGTTCTATTGTAAATCATCTAAGTTGGATAGTTTTCAAGGGGTAATCCGATAATTTTAGTCTGGAGTTGTTAATAAAATGTAATCTGTAATTTCCGTATATCCATATATATATCAGTAACCCTTTGTCTAACTCCAATTATAAATCCTCCGGTCCCCTTAAGCTAACACTTGCGTCAGGTCAATCTTTGGAAAGCTAAGTTCTTTCTTTCTCAATTATGTATATCAGTTAACCTAAGTTAATCATTATCCTCAAAATAAGACCTGACACTGCCCGAGAACAATGAAGAATTAAGAATGAAAAATGAAGAATGAATTGATATGCAAGATTCATAGAATACCAATTTTCTAGTCTTCCAACTTTTCAACCTTCCAACCTTCCAACTTTTCAACCAACATTATCAATCATGTTCATCTCTTCCAGCTTATTTCTTTCTTCGGGGTTGGTGATGACAACCAGCTTGGCGTCTGCTGAAATGATATGTTCGTCGCCGGGATTATAGACAAGCTCTGTTCCTTCCACTATTGCAAGCAGAAGCGTGTTTTTATATTCGCTGAGGCAAAGCTCTTTGATTTGTTTACCGGTATATTTGTCGTTAAGTTTTATCTCTTCCACGCGGAGGTTCTTTTCGGAATCGGATAACATCCTGTCAAGGAATTCCGCGGCTTCGGGACGCACCATCTCCGATGCCATCCGCATGCCGGCAATATAATTTTCGGATATGACTGCATCGGCTCCCGCTTTCTGTATCTTTTTCCTGTTCACCGCTTCAAGGCATCTAGCAACAACTCTTACATCCGGGTTAATATATTTTGCTGTTAAGCTTATCACAAGGTTCCTGTTATCATCACCTGTAGATGCAAAAATCCCCGCCGCTTTATCAATACGTGCCTTCATTAATATATCTTCGGAGTCGGCATCACCCAGAACATAAGCAACATCACGGTACTTTTCGCAGATGCGGTTTATTGTCGCTGTATCGTTATCAATCACAAGCACAGCCCGCCCTGTTTTACAAAGCTCACGTATTATATGCGAGCCCACCCTGCCCGCCCCGCAGATGATGTAATGATTCTCGAATTTTTTAACTATTTTATCCATTTTTCGTCTTTTAAAAGATTCTTTTAAGTCGCCTTCAACAATTAATGCGGTAATATTGGATAGAATATAAGTTGATGTACCGACGCCTGTGAAGATAATAAATATCGTAAATATTCTTGCAGCCGGATTCCCTGTCATATCTATTACCTCTGCATAACCGATAGTTGAAATAGTGATAACAGTCATATACAGGCAATCGATAAATGTATGCTCGTGGTTGCTTAAATACTTATAGCCAAGAGTACCGGTAATCAGAATAAACAGTAACATCGCAGCCGCCCACTTAAAGCGGTTAAATATCCGTACCGGAATATAAAAGGAATTCATATTTGCAATTTATAAAAATGTAATTATAAAAACAGTGGTATAAGTAGTAAAGGGCGAGCGAGAAGAACTCACACCTGTCCAAAATATTTACTAATTAAGGGCAATGTCAGTCCGCCTGGGCGGAGGTCTTTCAAACAGCAATGAATTTTTAGTACATACAGTTTAATATAGACAATAATAATACTTCACTACACACAAATGAAATAAAGGAAGGCCTGACGCGTCCCCGTGTACCTTCCTCAATATGTCATTCCAGCATGCTTCACACACTTATGTCATTCCCGCAATCCTCTAGCGGGAATGACATCAACGTGTGAAAATTGCAGAGAAGAGTTATTAGTTTTATGTAATTATTTCTATACGTTTATTGATTAATCACACGTATTTAACATGCTCATTGGATGACCCAGAGGGTACCCCCAGCTAGTAGCATGCTGGAATGACATAGGGGGTGAGCATGAACGCAAACATAAATCACATAGTGATTGCCCATATTAGCAATAACATAAATAATTGGAGCAACTTCGTAGAAGTTACCCATTTCCTAAAACAATTATAGGCAACTCCTACGGAGTTTGTATAATTACCACAATCGTTTTCTAATATGGGTAATCACTACGTGATTTAAATTTTCGACAATGGATAATTATCGCAATCGTTTTCTAATACGGGTAATCACTACGTGATTTAAATTTACGACGATGGATAATCATCACAATTGTTTTCTAATATAGATAATCACTACGTGATTTAAATTTACGACTATTGAATTAAGTGTCTTTGTGGCAAAAATCATTTACAACTTCTCTGCCAAATACTCAGATGAATGTTTAGGCGTATAGATTTACCCATCCTCAATCAACCAAAATATCACATTATACCTGCCAATCAAGCCTAAACGATATAATATTGCAGCAGATTTGTATCAAAACACAGTCATTATATTTAATAAAAATAAAAAAAACCGTTAACCCATTGCAGTATAAAGAGATATCCGGATTTTTGCACCCGTCTTTTAGTGTCAAAAATGGTGATTCCATGCACTAATCACAATATTTCTCTCAAATGAAGAATACACTATTTTGCTAATCGAAAATGTTATTAAGTAAATTCAGGTCGTATATCAGGCATACCGGGAAAAAGTATTGGCATAAGTATTGTAAGCATATAAAATTTATTAGTTTGCATTCCCGCATGCCGGAACATTCCAAAAACGTCACCGTATAATCATTAAGAAAACAACCTTTACGAGAGGAGGAACGGAAAATGAAAGCAATAGCAGCAGCTCAGGCATACGGAGCCGCCGAAATCAAATCGGTTTATATGAGAAACCTCAGACGCGGACTGGAATATGCGATTATTGTTCATATTGCCCTTTTTACTGTGTATTTCGTGCTGAATTATGCTAATAATCTCAATGCGGAAAATCATAAATACGGAACGGAATTTGGGAATTATGAACCTTATAAACCGGATGTTCCTCCGCCGATTGAAGAACCGCCGGAGATACAGAAAACAGATATAGCACCTAAATCCGATGTAGATTTAGGCGTAAAGACCCCGGAGCCGGTTTCCAGCACTCAAGCTGAACAAATGACCATCGCAACGCAGGACGAACTGGACAAGATAACATCAGACCCGGGCAAAGATACAGGAAATGTAAAATACGTATATAATGGCAATACCGGCAAAAATAATACAGAAATTGATGATAATAACAATATAAAGATAAGAAAAGACCCGGAAACTATACCTAAGGATAAAGTCTATACAGGAGTAGAAGTAGAGCACATGCCCGAACCCGTAAACTTTGCACAGGTTAAAGCATCACTGGTTTACCCGGAAATTGCAATAAGCTCTGGAATTGAAGGAAAAGTAATGGTGAAGGTATTAGTAAATGCAGAAGGAAAGGTAACAAAGATAGCATCGGTAACAGGACCCGAGGTATTCCATGAAGAAGTAAGGGAAAAGGTAAAAAACCTTGAATTTACGCCGGGATTACTGAATGACAAAGCGGTTAGTGTATGGGTAAATGTACCGTTTTCATTCAAATTGGAAAATAAATAAGCAATAACGAGTGTTCAAAATGCCGTGTTAACCGCACGGCATTTTTTATATGTGAAAGAAGACTATCAGCACAAGAAATAGAATTATTAAATATGTCACGAAAAAGCCCAGTGAAAATAACAATGACGAGCCAAAACTGCTTTTTTTAACTGTTGATTCCGCTTCTTTATTCATTTCTTAAGTTTTTTTATTTCTTTTAAAGCATGCAAGATATAAGAATTTCAATTCAAAATCTATAATCAAATCAGGCTATTTTATTTAAGGATAAGGCAGGTTCAGCCCGGAATGTAAGATTTATAGTGAAAAAGGCATATCAAAAAATCACGTAAAAGCATTACTGGTAAACGTTTGTTTTACAAGCATTAATAACTATTTTGCATGTCATAACTCATCATTATATAATGGAAGCGGTTAATAAGTTAGAAGCAAATACAAAATTTTATAAGCAGCTTTTTGAATTCATTGAAGATGCATTGATTATCTTCAGCGTAGAAGACAACAGGATTCTTGATGTAAATAATTCTGCTGCAGCTCTTCTTGGATATACTAAAGATGAATTGAAATGCTTGAAGTTTTACGACATTATATATAAAAATGATATTGTTGATGACCTCATTAAAATTTCCGTTAAGAAAAGAGTATATAAAAACTACGAAACAACTTACCTGAACAAATACGGCCAGGTAATTTATGTTGATGTGCATTTGCGTCCCATAGAGTTTGATGGACATAATGCAATTCTGGTTTTCAGCAAAGATATTACAAACAGAAAGAAACAGGAAGAAGCATTAAAGAAAAATGAAGCCATCTTCCGTGCCGTTGTAGAAGACCAGACTGAAATGATAACCCGGTGGCTGCCTGACGGAACATTAACATATGTAAATAAAGTATTCTGCAGCTTCTTTAATAAGACTACCGATGAGCTCATAGGAGAAACCTTTATAATAGATATGCCGGTAAGCGATATGAATTTTTTCTACAACAATGTTCTTGCAAAGCTGAGTTATGAGAATCCCGTTGTGATATTTGAGCATGAAACAAGTATTAAAAATGAAAAACGCTGGCTTAAGTGGATTGAAAGAGCAATATTTGATGAAAACAAAAATATTATAGAATACCAATCGGTTGGCAGGGATATAACAAAGCAAAAGCTGGCTGAAAATGCTTTAAGAGAAAGCGAGAAAAAATACAGGAAGCTGATTGAAAGCACAAATGTTATAACATGGGAGTTTGATGTTGACACAAAATCATTTCATTATGTAAGCCCGCAGGCAGAAAGAATCCTGGGCTATAATATTGAACAATGGTATGAACCTTCCTTCTGGTATAATCACATTCATTCCGATGACAGGGAACGTGTAATGGCTGTAAGTAATGAAAATTTCATAAATCAGCAAGATCATGAAGCTGAATACCGGATGGTAGCCGCTGACGGAAGTATAAAATGGTTTAAAGATATGACCTCCGTTATGAAGGAAGGAAACACTCCTGCAAAGCTTTACGGAATTTTAATAGATATAACAGAAACGAAAAAAACCGAGCAAAAACTATACGATACACAGCTCCGTCTTTCAATGCTTTTGAATAACCTTTCGAATGTTGTCTTCTATGAAACAGGCGGAGGAAGAGAGTTTATTACAGAAAATATATACGGCATGACCGGTTATTCGGCTGATGAATTTGTTAGAGATAAACAGCTCTTTAATAAGTTAATGAACAATGAAGACAATGAAAGAATATATAAAAGTTTAACTGAGTGGCACCAGGCGGGAGAAAATGGTATACTTACAAACGAGTTCAGGGTGACACATAAAGACGGCAGTATAATCTGGCTTGAAGACCATATATTTATAATCACACCCGAAATAGGACCCAAATACATGTCGGGCGTAATGATAGATATTACAGAAAGGAAAAAAACCGAGCAAAGGATAAAAGATTCTCTGGAAGAGAAAGAAATTCTTATAAAGGAGATTCATCACAGGGTTAAAAATAATCTTCAGATTGTATCAAGCTTATTAAAACTGCAGGCAGGGTATGTCAAAGACCCGGATGCGCTTGAAATGCTCCTTGAAAGCCAGAACAGGGTAAAATCAATGGCTCTTGTTCATCAGAAGCTGTATCAATCAAAAGATCTTTCAAAAATAGATTTTAATGAATATGTGCATCAGCTGTTATACCACCTTCTTCACGTATTCAAAATAGGACCGCATAAAGTGAAAATGTTTATTTGTGTTGAAAAGATGAGGATTGGAATTGATACTGCAATTCCCTGCGGATTGATATTAAATGAACTGGTATCAAACTCATTTAAGCATGCATTTCCGGGTGACCGTTCCGGGACGGTTGAAATAAAGATTTGCAGCAACGTAAACGGGTCATATAAATTAACGGTGAAAGATGACGGTGTAGGTTTCCCGCACGATGTTAATTTCAGGAAAACAACATCTCTTGGGCTTCAGTTAGTTATGACACTCACTGAACAGCTTGACGGTTCTATAGAGTTAAAAAACGGTTGTGGTTCCGAGTTTAATATTGTTTTTGCAAAAATGGATTACAAAGAGAGAGTATAATTTACATTCTTTCTTCTTTGTTAATATTATCCGGAATAGATTCATAGAATTTCTTAAACTCTTCCCTTATTTGGTCTCTAACCTTCCTGTAAACCGATAAAACTTCTTCTTTTGAACCTTCAGCATCAGCGGGGTCTTCAAAACCCAAATGTACCCGGTGTTTTACATTACCTGCGAAATACGGGCATGTTTCTTTTGCACTGTCACAAACTGTGATAACATAGTCAAAATTCATCAAGACAAAGTCATTAACATTTTTCGGATATTGATTGTTGATGTCTATCCCGATTTCTTTCATCACTTCAACGGCATTCGGATTGATTTTTATCTCAGGTTTTGTTCCGGCTGAGTATATTTCAAGCTCATGATCAAGAGATCTCAAATATCCTTCCGCCATCTGGCTTCTGCATGAATTACCTGTACATATTATTAATATTTTGTTTTTCATACCTGTATGATATATAAAAATTTACTATTTTCTAAACATGTAATATATTGAGAAACTTTAAATTAATAAATCCCGTTTTTTTATATAGGTAGGTAACAATAAGTTAACAAAGCAAAATTATGATAAAAAAGATATTATTTAATGTTAGTTTTCTGATTTTGTTTACTTTGTTATCATGTAATTTGAAGAGCGACCTGCGCTATGATGAGAATGATAACGCCAGTATTTTAGATAAGAATGAAACTAAAACCGAAACTCTTGATAATATCGAAGAGATACTTGATGGATTTAATTACCAAAGTGTTATAAACCGCTATAAGGGAAATTTAGATAGTGATACAAAAATAATCAAGTTCAAATATTTTGTAATATTTTCCAACCTCGAAAATACACTTACCTTAAAGCTGATTGATAACGATATCAGGAATACTGTAAAGGCAATGTCCAATTACTATCTTTCACGTTTTCCCGATAGTGTTATTGCTGTGTTTCTGTTTGAAGACTTAGATTCATATAGTAATTTTTCACTTAAGACATTCAACTTGATGAAAGATGACCTATCACCATACGGGTTTTATAAAATATCCAAAAATGTGATATGTATAAGATATGTATCATGGAAAGGCAGCTTGCCCCATGAAGTAACACACTCATTAATCCAGGCGGACTTTCCCAATATCCCTTCCTGGTTCAATGAAGGGCTTGCTTCAATGCATGAAAATGCAAAGTACAATAATGGAAGCCTCGATGCTATATTCAGCTGGAGGATACTTGCTTTGAGAAGAGCATTCCAGAATAATTCATACACCGGTCTGAGAAAACTAATGGAAACAAATGATGAAGAATTGTACAGTGACAGGTCTTCATTTTATTATGCACAGGCAAGATATCTTTTTATGTACTTTCAGCAAAAGGGACTGTTGGTCGATTATTATAAATCCTTCAGGGATACGTATGATGATGATGAAACAGGCATAATCCAGATTGAAAGACTTACAGGAAAGTCATTGGAAGATATTGAACCGGAATTTGTGAAGTTTGTTAAAAATTTTGATTAATCCAAAATCTCATTTGCAGCATCTTCACCAGTGTTAATTGCACCTTCCATAAAACCCTGCCAATCGGCTATGTGCTCACCTGCAAAGTGAGTTCTCATAAATTTTTCCTTTAGAACAGGCATAAGAGTGAACCATTGCCCTTTTCCGTAAAATGCATATGCACCTTTGGAATATTCATCCGTTCCCCAATAATAATTCACCTGCCTTAGAATTTTTTCCGAAACATCACCAAATGCAGGTTTGAGCGAGTTAACAGCTACATCTCTTTTAAATACTTTCTTTTGACGCTGAACAACATCTGCTTTATCACCGACTGTATAAGATATCAGCACTCCTTTATCTGACTTTTGATTTTTTGTTGCATGATAAAAATAATGTCCGTATACATCTGTCACCATATCGAACGATTCATCTTCCCAGAACCTTTCGTCAAACAGGAAAGCATTTTTATTTATTCTTGCATACTGCAATTCGTTTATAGCATTTATCTTTTCTTCAGGCAGCACCGGGTCCCATTTTATCTTCGATATTGAGTATGTTGGTATTGCACATACTAAATTATCGCCTTTATAAACAGAGCCATTGCTGCATGTTATAGTAACTCCTTCATTTGTTTGGGATACATCAGTAACTTTATTCTTCAATAAAATATTTTCCATTCCAACAGCTTCAGATAGTTTTTTAGCGAGCATATCATTGCCGCCTTTAATTTTAAAATCCATTTCATTTTTCTCGCTTGATTCAGCATATTCAGCCAGTGCTGCATATGCTGATGTATGTCTTATGCTTTCACCAAAATCAGTACTATCAAGCAGCTCTTTGATTTGCAGGTCTCTTTCATCAATACCATTATTTACAAGGTATCTCCACCAGTCTATCCTGTCAAGAGCTTTTTTGCCGGCATCTGTAAAGTTTGCATAATCTTCTATAATTTTTTTGTACTTTTCATTCCAAGCTGTAGAGTATGACCATTTATTTTTTGGATAATATTGATTTGCATATATCAGGTGTGTATCAAATTGGTTGTTTTCTAAGATTAATCCGAATTCACTGCATAATTCAATCATCCTGCTGTGTGATGCACCCACCCATTCACCTCCAAGCTCAATAACTAATTTTTCAGCTTTATCTATTTCATAAGAAAATACCCTTCCTCCTGTTCTTGAACGTGCTTCAAGAACAGTGACGTCAACTCCTTTCTTCTTCAATGTATATGCAGCCATCAACCCGGCAAAACCTGCACCTAATATTATTACTTTTGGCTTCTGTTTTAAATTAATATGAAAAACATCAGGAATCACAAGAGAGCCGGCTGCAAATATTGCAGATTGTTTAAGAAAGTCACGTCTTGTTGTCATATTATAGGCAGTAAGTTATAAAAAAATTTTACAATATTAATAAAAAATTTTTATTAAACAAATAGAGCCGGACAAGGGATTACTTAATTTTTCATTTTTCATTGCTCATTGATTTGTAAGACAAACTCCTGCAAATGAAAATTTTTCATTTTTATCTTTTTTTGTTTCCATATCTTACTCTGAAGCTGGGCTACGGATAAATTTATTTCACGACTTGAAGATTACAATTTCGATATTGACAAAGAACGACAGTGAGTGATATTTTATTGCAGCATTCACTACTATATAAAAATAATATAGAGAAATGCACTTGTCAAGTTTTAGCTAAAAATAATTTCGAGTGTATAGAATAATTTATTAAATTCATCAAATTTATCAAATTTATCAGATTAGAGGATTAATATAGAAAGCAGTTCCCACTTGAGGGGGATTTAGGGGGTGTGAGTTAAAATTAGTCGTAAGAGCCCTAAAGCATTACTTTAACTCTTCAATAATAGCGACGATAAACCGGTTATTTTGTTTATTTTTTCCCAAAAATCCGTGGGCAGGAGTAGTTTTCAAAAAACCTCATTTCCTGCTTATAATCGCCATTTTTTGAGCTATTTTTGGCACTTTGGTCAGGAGTTATCTCTTTATACTGCAATAAGTTACAGTCATTTTCCGAAAACTCCTGCCCAAAAACTGCCCGCAAAGTGCCCACAGAGTGCCCACTGGATGCCCACGGAGTGCCCACTGAGTGACCGCTGGATGACCATGGGTTTTTTACTCACGCAAAGACGCAAAGACCGCAAAGGGAGACTTGGAATTACTATGGCAACTTATACAAAAAGAAGAAATCCCGAAGGGATGATATTATGGTAGAAAGATTGGTTCTAAAACCTCACCCCCAACCCCTCTCCTAGAAGGAGAGGGGAGATTCGATTGATTATAAATCCCGCCTGCCTGCCTCGGGCAGGAAGGGATGATATTGTGGTAGAAAGATTTATCTCATACAGAACAGAATCCCGAAGGGATGATATTATGGTAGAAAGATTTATCTCATACAGAACAGAATCCCGAAGGGATGATATTATAGTAGAAAGATTGATCTCATACAGAACAGAATCCCGAAGGGATGATATTATGGTAGAAATATTTATCGGTAAAGGATAGAATCCCGAAGGGATGACATTATGGTAGAAAGATTTATCTCATACAGAACAGAATCCCGAAGGGATGATATTATGGTAGAAATATTGATCTCATACAGAACAGAATCCCGAAGGGATGACATTATGGTAGAAAGATTTATCTCATACAGAACAGAATCCCGAAGGGATGATATTATGGTAGAAAGAATATTCAGTAAAGGATAGAATCCCGAAGGGATGATATTATGGTAGAAAGATTGATCTCATACAGAACAGAATCCCGAAGGGATGATATTATGGTAGAAATATTTATCGGTAAAGAATAGAATCCCGAAGGGATGATATTATGGTAGAAAGAATATTCAGTAAAGGATAGAATCCCGAAGGGATGATATTATGGTAGTATTATGCTAAGACAGACCTAAAAGGCAGGCATGACACTGCACCACTATTGGAGATTGTTCAAACATTAGAGTTTATAAGGGGTACGGGTTATTAACGGCTTGGAGTTGTTTATGCAAACTCTCTTTAATGAAAATATATTCTTACTTATATCAGTGACACCTTGCCT
>RPQH01000062.1 GCA_003820375.1 Ignavibacteriota bacterium | reverse complement strand
GCAAGAATATCCGTCCGAAAATGCGTAAGGTGAGTTAGTAAGTTTTTAAAATCACACATTAAGCTTACTAAGTCTTGGGATTATTCGTTTATTAACGGACATACCTATTTAAATAATTTATTATAAAAATAAAGATCATTCCAATAATAAGACTTAGCAAGAATATACGCGCTAAATTGAGAAAGGTGAATTACTAAGTCTTAGGCTTATCTTAATTTTAAACTTATACCGAATTAATTGAATTTTTAGTAAATTAAAAATATTTTGTTTTAAAAGACTTAGCAAATCTTATATCTGTATATTGACGATGGTTTATACTTTATTTAAAAGAAATTTAATCTATTTTTGGTAGAATAATTGTATTCTTTAAACTAAAATTCTCAAATATGGATAAACTAGTTCATGATACGTTCTATCACATATATAACAGGGGGAATAACAAAGAAAATATTTATTATAAAGATTCAAATTATATTTTTTTCTTACAAAGTCTGGATTCATATCTATTTCCTTATTTAGATTTATATTCTTATTGTTTACTTCCTAATCATTTCCACCTGTTAATAAAAACAAAATCAGAAGAAACTATTTTAAAGAATGGGAAAATCAACTTAAAAAATGTATCTTTTGATGAATACGGGGAGATTATTGGCGAAATATTCAGAAGATTTTTCATGAGTTATTCAAAGGCAATTAATAGACAAGAAAATAGATCCGGAAGTTTATTTAAAAAGCTATATCAAAGAAAACCCATTAACAGTGATAATTATTTAATCAGAACAATTTTATATATACATTTAAACCCGGTTCATCATAAATTGACAGAAGATTTTGAAACATATAGATGGAGTTCATATAATAAAATGTTAAATCAGGTAAAGAGTAAATTGAGAAAGAATGAAGTTTTAGACATGTTTTACGGCATTGAAAATTATATAAAATTGCACAAAGAGGAAAGAGACTTAATGGTATTAAGAAATGAAGAATTATAAAGATGGACTCTTGGTAAGTTTTTATAAAAATGAATTAATTGATTAAAGAAAATGTTTCCTATTGGCTAATTTTATAGAATAAATAGATCTAAAAACTTGCCAAGTTTATTAACCGGGAAGATTTTGGCGGAAAAGACTTACAAAGATTTTAGATTACCAGCCAATTATTATATATCCATACTTGATAATTGAATCTGATTGTTTGGATAATTTGTATCTAAAAACTTTGCAAGTATCTATTACTTCACTTCAACTAAGCCCTATTCTAAACCTGATAAATATTATCCTCAGAACTTCTTTCACATTTATTAAGTTTGCTATTTATTAAATAATTAGCAAATAATCTCATGTTCAAATCAAATAATGCATTCAGCGGCTTTTCTGTAAATGATACAAAGAAAGCCAAAGAGTTTTATTCCAATACGCTTGGAATGGAAGTTACCGAAGAACAAAACATGGGCATTTTAACATTAAAAATTGCAAATGGTTCTTCGGTTATAATATATCCAAAAGAAAACCACGTTCCTGCAACATTTACTATCCTTAATTTCCCGGTTGAAAATATTGAGGTGGCAGTTGATGACTTAAAGAAACGCGGTGTAATATTTGAAAATTATAATGAGGGTGATATTAAGACCGATGAAAAAGGAATATTCCGCGGCGGCGGTCCCCTTATAGCATGGTTCAAAGACCCGGCAGGTAATATATTATCAGTATTGCAGCAATAGTAAAGATTTAATTTTAATCATAAACAAAAATTAGAAGGAATTAAAAATGTATTTACTTAGAATCGAACATGCTGTGAATGACTATAATGGATGGAAGAAATCGTTTGACAGTGACCCCATTGGCCGTGAGAAATCAGGAGTGCGTCAATACCGGATAATGCGTCCTGCCGGTGATGAAAAGACCGTAATGATTGACCTGGAATTTGATGAAAGAAACCAGGCAGAATCAGCTCTTTCCAAATTGCGTGAAGTTTGGAAACAAGTGCAAGGCAGTGTAATATTCAACCCAAAAGTGCAAATTGTTGAAACTTTGGAAACAAAGAAATTCTAATTAATATTAAGCAGCAAGTTCACGGTTATATTTTCCTCTGTATTGTAATGGTGATAATCCTGTTACCCGTTTAAATATATTCCGGAATGCCTTCGGGTCAGAGTATCCAACATCATACATTATTTCGTTCACATTTTCACGTGCTGACTCAAGCTTCTTTTTTGCTGCTTCAATTTTAACACGCTGTATGTATTCCGTTACTGTATTGCTTGTTGCTTTCTTAAACCTGCGTTCAAGATTTCTGCGGCTTAATGCAAACATTAATGCAAGCTGTTCAACTGCCATTTTCTCCGTGAAATTATTTTCTATATATTCCTGTACTTTTTTCACCGGCTCATCTTCATGGTTTTTCTGCCCGTTAAAAATAATAAATTGTGACTGGCTGCCGCTTTCAATATCTATCAGGAATGCTTTTGAACAAAAAACAGCAATCTCCCGTCCTGCGTACTTCTCGATTAAATATAAAATTAATTTCAAATAGGAGAATGCTCCTCCGCTGGAGTAAATCCCGTTTTCATCTGTTATAACTTTTTCTTCAACAAGGTGCACATCGGGAAACATCTTCCTGAAATCATTTGCCGCCATCCAGTGTGTTGCAATTTTTTTTCCTTTCACCAAGCCTGTTGAAGCAAGTAAAAAGGCTCCAAGGCATAAGCTCGCTACTTCAGTACCGGCTTTATATTGTTTAACAATCCATGGAATAAGATCTCTGTTTTTTCCCAATGTTGTTTTTAAATCTCCCGCAAGTGCGGGAATGATTATAAGGTCTGTTTCATTTATATCACAAATAAGAGCATCCGTGTAAACATTGTACATACCGTTATAAACAGGAATTTCTTTGGAAATTCCCACAAGCTGTACATTAAACAGCGGAGGTTTCCCGAGCCGCTTTAAATATTCGTTTACTTCTGTAAACAAAAGCCGGGGTCCTTCGATTGTGCCTAATATGGCACTGTTGGGTACAAGTATTGATATATTTTTCATGGATGCAAATTTAATGAAAAATGATTGTCGCAATCAACCCTTAAGATTGACGTTATTACACCCTATTGATTTGATTTTTATCTGTTATATTTGCAGAACATTTTTTAAAGCTTGTATTTCTAATATATTAGAGTTGAATATAGTTTTTTAAATATTATTTATAAATTAAATAAAATAAAACAATGGCTAAACAAATTTATGTTAACTTACCTGTAAAAGACCTCAATAAAACAGTTGAGTTCTTTACAAAGCTCGGATTCAAATTTAACCCGCAGTTTACTGATGAAAAAGCAACCTGCATGATAATTGATGATAACATTTTTGTAATGCTTTTGACAGAAGAATTTTATAAATCATTTACAAAGAAAGAAATACCTGATACATTCAAAACATCCGGTGTTATCATAGCAATTTCTGCCGAAAGCAGGGAAAAAGTAGATGAATTAATCAGCAAAGCTGAAGGTGCAGGCGGAACAGTTACAAGTAGAATTGATGACATGGATTGGATGTATAACCGGGGATTCCAGGATATTAACGGGCATTTATGGGAAGTAGCTTATATGGATATGGAAGCATTGAAACGTTATGAAGAAGCAAATAAGGAAAAAGAAAAAATTCATTAAAAAAATATAATTAATTCAGAAAGGTGCTATTATGCAAAAGATATCAACATGCCTGTGGTTTGACAAGCAGGCAGAAGAAGCCGTAAAGTTTTATACAACGGTATTTAAAAATTCAAAGATAGGAACTACAACCCGTTATGACGAAACGGTTGCAAAAGCAGCAGGAATGCCGGTAGGCACTGTTATGACAATAACATTTGAGTTGGAGGGCAGGGAATTTATGGCTTTAAATGGCGGTCCGTTATTCAAATTCAATGAGGCAATCTCATTGGTTGTAAATTGCAAATCGCAGGCAGAAATAGATGAATACTGGAATAAATTAACTTCGAACGGCGGTGAAGAATCAATGTGCGGCTGGCTAAAGGATAAATATGGCTTGTCATGGCAAATTGTGCCCGAAGCCTGGGAAAAAATGATGTCAGATAAAGATACCGAAAAATCAAAAAGGGCTATGGAAGCATTAATGAAAATGAAAAAGATAGAATTACCTGTTTTAGAGCAGGCATATGAAGGTAAAGTACCTGTCAATGCTTAATAAAAGAAGATTATTTAAAAAATTAATTAATAACTAAATATAATAAAAACGAAAGGAAAACATGGCAGTATTAAATCCTTATCTAAACTTCAATGGCAATACTGAAGAAGCATTTAATTTTTATAAATCGGTATTTGGCGGAGAATATACAGCGTTAATGCGTTTTAAAGAAGTACCTCCGGAGTTTCAGCAAAACAAAGATGAAGCTGAAAAAATTATGCATGTTGCTTTGCCTATCGGTAAAGGTACCATTTTAATGGGAAGTGATATTCCTGCGTCAATGAAACAGGCGAACTTTGGCAATAATTTGCAAATTGCTATTTCGACTGAAAGCGAAGACGAAGCTAACAGGATATTTAACGGACTTTCATCAGATGGGAAAGTTTCTATGCCTATGGATAAGACATTCTGGGGTGCATATTTTGGAATGTTGACTGATAAATATGGAGTACATTGGATGGTCAGTTATGATTTAAATGGACAAAATTAGTAACTCAGAAGTAAACGTTATATGTTAATTGTTTAATTTATACCTCTGCTTTTTTCTTAATCAGGAAACGGGCAGGGGTTAATTATAAAGAAAATACATTATTAATATAAAACGAATATTGAGTATAAGAATTTCTTTGAAAAAATATTAAACAGGACACATATGAGAAAATTATTTATGTTTAACCTGATAACCCTTGATGGTTTTTTGAAGGACCTAATAAAGAAATCGATTGGCATAACGTTGATAAAGAATTTGATAAATATGCTGAAGATCAGTTAAAAGAAACTGATATTATGGTATTTGGCAGAGTTACCTATGATTTAATGGTTAGTTACTGGCCAACTGAAACAGCAATGAAGGCAGATCCGGTTATAGCTGATTTCATGAATAAAACTCCTAAAATTGTTTTTTCAAGAACTATGGATAAAGCTGATTGGAACAATACTACACTGATTAAAGATAATGCTGTTGAAGAAATAAAGAAACTGAAACAACAACCGGGAAAAAGAATGATAATTATGGGCAGTGCAGATTTATCAACTACATTTATAAAAAATGATTTAATAGATGAATATCATATCCTGTTGAATCCGGTTGTATTAGGTAACGGTCATCCGTTATTTAAAAACGTAGTAGAGAAATTTAAACTGCAATTGATTTCCTCAAGAGCATTTAAAAATGGAAATGTATTGCTTCAATATCAGACAATTAAGGAATAAAAAAAATATAAAAATAAACTTAATTCCGAAGGAGGGGAATATTAATGGCAAAAGGTAAAAACAATAAATCAGGTAAATCAATTACCGGAAGGTATGTCGATGGATTTGTAATCCCTATTTCAAAGAAAAATCTGACATCTTACCTCAGAATGGCACGTTTGGGTAGGGAAGTATGGCTTGAATACGGAGCATTGGAATACCGTGAATGTGTTGGAGATGATTTAAATGTTAAAATGGGTTTGCCATTTTCTAAAATGGCAAAGCTAAAAGCAGGTGAGACTGTTGTATTTTCATGGATAGTATATAAATCACGGGCTCATCGTGATACTGTAAATTCTAAAGTTATAAAGGACCCACGTATAGCTAAAATGATGAATAATAAATCAATGCCGTTCGATGATAAACGCATGGCTTACGGAGGCTTTAAAATTAAGGTTAACGAATAAATAACTTTTTTATCTGCTCTCAATAAAAGCATAGCAAAATAAATTTTTTGCAATGCTTTTATTTCTTATCTTTGCAAATTATTACCATTGCATACATTAATTTTATAAATTACTATGGAGCTTTCCAAACTCATTGAACTTGAAGAAATGAATTTTTTCCATACATATAATCGCCTTAATATAAAGATAGATAGAGGAGAGGGGTGTTATTTATATACTGATAAGAATGAGAAGATACTAGATATGTTTGCAGGGCTTGCAGTAAATGTTCTTGGATATAACCACCCAAAAGTTAATGATGCAATTGAAAAGCAAATTAAAAAGTATATTCATATATCCAACTTATTCTACCAGGATTCACAGGTAAAGCTTGCGGAAAAAATCATATCTCTCTCAGGGTATAAAAAAATATTTTTCACCAATTCCGGTACTGAAGCAATTGAAGCGGCAATAAAATTAATCAGAAAATATTTTTATTCTCAGCCTAAAAAAGAAATAATTTCATTTACCGGCGCATTTCACGGAAGAACAATGGGAGCACTTTCATTAAACGGCCGTGATAAATATAAACGGTATTTTGGTCCTTTCCTTACAGATTTCAAAACTCTTACATTTAATTCTGTTGATGAGCTGGAGAAAAACATAAATGAAAACACAGCCGCAGTATTTCTTGAATGCATACAGGGTGAAGGAGGTATCAATATAATAACCCCGCAATTTGTTGAAGCACTCCAATCATTGAGAGAAAAATATAATTTTCTAATTGCTGCAGATGAGATACAGGCAGGAGTAGGGAGAACCGGAAAACTGCATTCATTCGAACACTTTGGTTTGGAACCCGATATTGTAATTCTTGCAAAAGGTATAGGCGGGGGATTGCCCCTGGGTTCCATGCTTGGAAATGAACGGGTTGAAAATGTATTTGATTATGGTGACCATGGTTCAACTTTTGGCGGTAATCCTGTTGCTGCTGCGGCAGGGCTGGCTGTATTCGGAGAAATTGAAAAAGGTTTAATGAATAATTCCGGATTAATGGGTGAATATCTCGTTAAGGAATTGAAAGAATTACAAAAATCTCATGCCGGTAAAATAAAGGATATCCGCGGCAGGGGATTAATGCTTGGAATTGAAATGAATTTTGAATGTAAAGACCTGATTGATGACCTGATGAAGAATGGTGTATTAACAAATTGCACAAACGGAAATGTAATACGATTGCTTCCGCCAATGATTATGGGAAAAGAAGAAGCAGATTTGTTTTTAAATAAGTTTGAAAAAGTACTGTAAGTAAAAAGCAATTGCGAGCTCAAGTTACAAAGGAATTATCTTTTAAAAATTGTATTATTATTTTCTATTTTACAATGAGATAAAATAGGAAAGCGAAGCGGGTACCCTCTGGGTCATCCTATAAATGGAACGAAGGAACTTTGATGACACAATTCTTTTAGTTTGGTAATTAAAAGAATTATGATGAGTAAAATGTAAATCCATCGATTCATTGCCGGGATGACTCAGAGGGTACCCGCTTCGCTTTCCGAATTTACAAAAAAATGTATATTATTATAGATGTTACATAATCTAATAAATATTACATTAAATAACGAGTTCGCAATTTATCTTGTAATTCTAAGAACTCTCTACGCGTAGCCCCACTTCTTTTTATTTTCTTCTATCTCATCGGGTGTTGGATTCCGTTTAATAGGAGTGCATTCAGTAGTGAAATCTTCCGGCGGGTGTTTCTCGAAAATCTTCGCATTTCTTTCTGTATCATCAGCAAATAAAGCGGGAACCTGCGAATCTTCGAAAATTGCCTGCCACGGACAAGCCGGTTCGCATGCAGCACAATCGATGCATTCACCCGGATGAATATATAATTGTCCTTGTGTAAACTCTTCATCTTCAACCGTCAGGTCATATATACAATCAACAGGACAAACCTCTGCACACTCGGTATCTTTGCAATCAATGCATAGCTTGGTAATAACCCACGTCATTTAATTTATTTCCTCTCTTATGATATTTTTTTATTATATAAAATTTAGCAAAGTTAAAGGGTAGAAACATAAAATACAAGAGAATGAAGCTACGGTAGATTATTTCTTTTCTTTACTACCCACTCAATAGTCAATAAACCTATAATTAAAAATAATACAAATTTGTTCTCCCACAAATTATTTCTATGGAAATGTGACATTGCCGGCTCCGGATTTTCAATTTTCTTTAATAAGCCTGGTGAGTATTCTGCAGCAGTCATAAAATTGCCGCCGGTATTATGTGCAAGCTCTTTCATTGCAGAAAAATCACTTCTTGTATTCTTATACTCGGTGTTTAAAGTATCAACAAGAAAACGGTTATCATCCTTTGCAAAAGAGATTTTATTTATTTCCGCTTCTGCTTCAATTATATAATCGTTTACATTCAATCCCGGAATAGATGCTTTGAAAATATTTTCCTCTGCATTAAAAGTTATCTTCTGTGAGAATTTTTTATCTTTTGAATAAACGTTTGCCGTTACTACTGCATTTCTTGTGAGCTTATATTCATCATCATAAACTTCTGCAGTAAATGAAGCACTTTCTTTATAATCAAAGATACTTTTTACTGGATATACTCTAAGTTTTGTTTTTTTATCTTTAATTAAACTCAGGTTTACGGTTTCTATGATAAACTTTTCTGCAATAGACTCATTGTTATTTCGTGAATTTAGTCTCCATCTCCACATGCCGTATCCGAGAAAAGCAGTTGATTTAGTTTTTTCTGAATTCCTTGTAATAAATATAGGCTCACCACCTGATCTTTCCGTCATTAATACTTCACTGCCCGGCTTTTGAATGATACCTACCTGATTTTTAAACACTTGTACGGAATTATTTAATTCATTAGGCAGCTTATTGGTATTATTTCCGGGAGGATTTATAATATTAAGAGAAGTAACACTCTCCCCGGATGAACGCGATATTGAGAAGGGGATTAGGTCTTCGAATATATCAAGTAAACGGTAATCGCTGTTCTTTTGGGCGAAAAATATTACAGGCACATTATATTCTTTGCATTTAGCTGCAATATTTTTTATCACATCTGCATTAAAGCCCGGTTCAGGAAAGCCCAGAAGAAACACTGCTGAAAGCTCACCAAAAGACCTGTAGTCAATGCCGCCTTCATAAAAATCGGTTTTATTTTTTGCAGTACGTATTGTAATGTTATAATTTTTTATCCTCTTGAAGATACTTTCAATTAATGCATTATCATAACCGGGACCTGAAGAAATAAAAAGGATATTGGTTTTGTTATCGATATACTCAATAATAAAATCGAAATAATTATTTTTAGTTGTGAGTTCACCGTTCACGGCATCAGCGATAATTCTGTATTTAATAAATCCCGGGGTTGATTCGGTAATGTCAAATGTTACTTCATCCAATGCAGGATTATTTTTAACAAGTACAGATTTGGATGAAATAGTACTGCCTTCTCTTTGCAAATGCAGGTTAATGTTCTCGTTGACTGATTCGTAACTTCTCAGGTCAACCTTAATTGTTACTGCAGTATTTGTAAAGCCCCGTTCATTGTGCAATACATCGTAAACAACAACATCTTTTTTCTGTACAGTATCACCGATTCCAATAACATTAAATGCAGTCTGGAAATCTTTAGCTTCATAAACCGGATTTCCCCCAGATGTAATTATGCCGTCGGAAATTATAGTAACTGAACTGACTTGCTGGCCGGTGACTGTTGTTTTTAATGTTTTCAAAGCATCGGATATGTTTGTTTCATATCCATCATAGCTTAATGAAATGTTATCGCCGGAAGGTATTGCATCAATTGTATTAGAAAACAGAAAAAGCCTGTTATTGCCTGTTATTAATGTATTATTTTCTATCAGTTCATTAACCTGTCCGGTTTTTGTATTTCCCTGTATACCCGGAAGAAAATTGCTCCTTGAATTATCAATCAAAACCACATCAATAGTTTCATTTCCGAGCTTTGCAAGCGTAAGTAAAGCTGGTTCGAGCAAAAGTACTAAAAGCAGAAAATATGCAATACTTCTAATCACTATCAGTGCATACTTTTTCTGTTTGCTTAAATGCGATTTCCTGAAAGAAAAAATTGCTGCAGCAATGGAAATAGCAAGGAAAAGCAAAGCAATAACAAGAGGATATTGTGAAGTGATATTTAACATAAATACAAATGCCGTTTTATAACTATAAAATTATAAAACGGCATTAAAAGTTTTACCTTTAAATTTTTATTTCAACATGAATAGTCTTCCTCAGTTCAGCAAGCCATTCATTTAGTTCTTTTTGCTCCTTGTAATTCTGCGCATAATTCTCAATCAGGCTGTAATCGGTTTCAATTGTCATTTTGTGTGCAGGATATTTATCCACAAGCATGAACATTGTATATGAATAATCCTGGTTATCGCCAATCCTGACCGGGTCACTGATGTCACCTTTGTTCATTGCAGAAAGGATTTGAACTTCCGAGCTGTCAAGGTTTGTAGCAGGTATCCTGCCAATATATCCGCTGTCTCTAGCAGAACTAACATCATCAGAGTGCAATAAAGCAAATTCCTTAAATGAACCCTGACCGCTTTGAACTTTTGTTTTCAGGTCTTTCAGGAAATTGATAAGCTCGAAATCTGTTTTTTCAAGATGCGGAAAACGGATAAGAATATGCTGGACTTTAATATTATCTCCGACTCTTTCATAAGCCTTGATTATGTGATACCCGAATTGTGTTTCCACAAGGTCAGATACTTCACCTGATTTTAAAAGATAAGCGGCATCTTCAAATTCTTTTACTAGAATTCCTTTTTTCATTCTGCCAAGGTCACCGCCTGCTACTGCTGAAGCAGAATCATGCGAATATTTCTTAGCCATTTCAGAAAAATCCGAGCCTGCTTTTATGCTGTCAAGTATTTCTTTAGCTCTTGAGCGGGCAATTGCTTTTTCTTCATCTGATGTCTTCGGGAATTTTACAATCTGGTACAGCTCAAATGTTTGTGGAACAGCAGGCAATGAATCGATGAAATTCTTATAAAAATCCATCACTTCAGTTCTTGTTACATTATACCCGCTGCCAAACTTTTCCTGCTTCAACTTATCAACCTTCATTTTTTTACGGATATCTTCTTTTAACATTGTCTTAATCTTGGCAATTGTTATTCCGTATTGTTCTTCAAGGTTTTTTTCCGAGCCAAACTGATCAGCTAACGATTTTATCCTGTATTCAAGCTGTTTCTGTACTTCTTCTTCCGTTACAATTATACTGTCCTGGTCTGCTTTTGCAAGCATAAGTTTTTCTGCAACCATATTCTGAAATACAGATTGAATTATCTGCTCATTGAACTGTGTCAGGTTATTCTGTCTTGCAAATAAAGCTAATTGGTAATTCAAATCAGATTCAAGAATAACTTCATTCCCGACTATTGCTATTATCCTGTCACCTTCCTGCTGTGCAAAAACAACATTAGCAGAAAGTAAAAAGAATAATATTAAAAATATTTTTTTCAATCTTTAAATCTTTCTAAATTTTAAAACTTTTATCTTATTCCGAATCATCGTGTGGCTGGAATTTAATCATTAAATCAATTTCCACATGCAGAGTTTACACAAAACCCTGCATTCTTTTTAAGCTGATGCTTGTCAATCGCAGTAACACGGTTACTGCACTCCATAACTCCTGAACTCTCAGAACTCATTACTCCTTAAACATCTGTTCAAAAACATCTTCATGAACTTTGACAGGATATTTTGCTTTAAGTGCATTAATATAATTTAGTTCAATATCCTTAAATTTAGCCTGCTGTAGTTCATTTGATAATGTAGGTTTCACTTCTTCAAATGTTTTGAAAGTTGAATTACCTGCAGAATCAAGCTTTGTATATTTTGTTTTATTAGCATCGTAATAGCTCAATATTTCCTTATCCTCTAACTTCACTTTGGTCCATAATTCATCCTGGTCAACCTTAAATACAAGCAATCCATTCTCATATTCTCTTAATGCTTCCTCGTATTCATCATCTTTTTCAATTTTGGCATCAACAGCTTTCATATTCAGTATTGGATTTTCAACTGCTGCATTTATCATAGCTTTTATAGTTTCATCAGTAAGCTGACTTCTCTGGTAATCCCTGTTAATTGTCTGGTAATTAAGTATATCAGCAACTTTTATCACACCGCCGTCATAGTTAGCTAAAACATTTTCTTTGTCTGCTGAAGTAAAAAGACTATCCAAATTGTAATCGGCCAGAGTTTTCGTGCTATCAAGCTTACCTCTTAAAAATGCATAACCGCCATCGTTAAATTTGAAGTTATATTCTGTCTTAAGCTTATTAACATATTTCTGGTAATCGTTTTTGTATTTTATTGTCTTCTTATAATCGTTTTTAATCGTCTCTTTAATTTCATCATAAGTCCTGTAAGATTTTTCATCGGTCTTTTTTACAATGTGCCAGCCGTATTGTGTTCTGATGGGACCTTTAATTTCTCCAATCTTTGAGGAAAAAATAGCTGAATCCATCGGCTGAGTTAATCTTCTGCGGTCAAAATAACCGAGGTCGCCGCCTTTATCTTTAGAGCCTGCATCTTCAGAATACTGTGCTGCTAATGCATTAAAATCTTCACCGTTCTTTGCTTTGTTATATATTTCAAGTGCTTTCTGATACCTTGCCATTGAGTCAACCACATTGCCTAAAGTATCTCTTACATCCTGCAAAAGGATATGAGAGCCACGGACTGATTCAAATCTTGGTTTCCTGTCAGTCAATTTAATAATATGTAACCCGAACGCTGTTCTCACAGGTTCCTTTGAATATTCACCGACCTTCATATTGTAAATAGCATCTTCAAACTCGTCTACTGTCATTCCGGCAGTAAAGTAATACAGGTCGCCATGATTTGTTTTAACAGACCTGTCCTGAGAGTATGCGTCTGCAAGAGCTGCAAAATCCTGACCGTCCTTAAGCTTCTGTATAATCGAATCTGCTTTCTGATAAGCGGCTATAGAATCCTGCGGTGCAGCTTTCTCCTGTAAAGTTATTAAAATATGAGAAGCTCTTACTTCTTCTTTTTTACGCTCATACAGTTTGTGAAGTTCCGTTTCTACGACTTCTTTATCAATTAAATAATTTGGAGAAAAGGTCTTTTTATAATCGGCAATTTCTTTCTGCATATCCGGATTATTAAGCAAGCCGCGTTCTCTGGCATCTTTAATTTTTAAACGGAATTTAATATACATATCCAAAAACTGCCTTTTATCTTCCATTGGTTTAGTTTTTGCGGAATCTGGATTAGGCTGGGTCTTTAAATATTGTTTTTCGAACTCACCCAGAGATACCTTTTCGTCACCGAGCTCCAGCAAAGTTTTGCTTGCTCTATTGCAATTAAATGATAAAATTGAAACTAAAAAAACAAAAAGCAACAGTCCTGCGTTGCAGGATAGTTTTGAGGATCTATTCATATTCTTTTTATAAATTTGTTGATTTCTTATGGAAAAATCTATTTTAACTATTAATGTTTATAGATTCAAGGAAAGAAGAGTTCTATAAAATTTTGAGAGTTCGGAGAGTTCAGAGAGTTCAGAGAGTTCAGAGAGTTCAGAGAGTTTGGAGAGTTCAGAGAGTTCGGAGAGTTTGGAGAGTAAGAGGATATTCCAAGTGGTTAATCGTGGCTTTCCTGTTTAAACAGAAATTAGCAGTTAATTTGAGCCGGCAATGGGTAATCAGATAATCATAGTTTGGAGTAGTTAATGTAATTCACGTTTTATTTTTTGCTAATCTGTACCTATATCAGTAATATCTTGTCTAGCACCAATTGTAAATCTTCTTAAACTCAATAAACCCAATGAACCCTATAAACTCTCCGAACTCTCCAAACTCTCCAAACTCTCGGAACTCTTTTACATATAGCTTTTAAATTTTGAAATTATTATATTTGTTGTTCAAACAATTAAGATAAAGGGGTGATAATCATTTGATAAAAGTATCTATCCAGGACAACGAATCCATAGATAAAATACTTAAGCGTTTCAAGAAGAAATACGAAAAAGCAGGAGTATTGAAAGAATACCGTAAACGCCTGTTTTTTGTAAAGCCATCTATCAAGAAACGTGTAAAACAGGCAAAAGCTATACGCAGAAACAAACGCACTATAGCTGAAGAAATCGCATAGCTTGTTTCATAGAGTTGTTTCAAACAATTCCCATCCTCAGCTATTGCAGCGGATGGGATTTTCTTTTGGCTTTTCTCACAAGAGAACTATTTAAAATGTTAATTTATTTTATTGTTAGCGTATATGTCAGGGCATTAGGGTGAAACTGCAAATTGTATTAATATGTTTAAATTTTAAATGTAAACGTTTGATTTCTCTCATTTAAGATTAGTCATAGACTTGATAATGCAACGTTTAACAATTAATTTTCACGGGTGCAGGTTAAAGATAATTTAAAGCTCTTTATAGACCGGAAGGATATAAAGAAACGGGTGGCGGAGATTGCAAACCAGATAACCCGTGATTATAAAGGAAAAGAGCCAATTTTTGTAGGTGTGCTCAACGGTTCTTTTATCTTCATGTCTGACTTAGTCAGAAATGTTAAGCTTAATTCGGAAATTGATTTCCTTAAGCTTTCAAGCTACGGAGACAGAAAAATTTCATCGGGAAATGTAAGATTATTAAAAGATCTTAATTGTGTTTTAGCAGACAGGGATATTATTGTTGTTGAAGATATAATTGATTCAGGGCTTTCAATCTCGTTTATCAGAGACCTGATATCTAATCATAAGCCAAGTTCACTTGAATTCGTAACACTCCTGTATAAGAAAACAACAGTAAAGCTTGATTTCAGAATAAAATATATAGGATATAAGATTACAAATAAGTTTGTAGTCGGTTATGGGTTGGATTATGCTCAAAGATACAGAAACCTCAAATCAATTTATATTTTAAAAAATTAAGCGTTCTTTATTATGTCCGAAACAGGCAATCAGTCAAAGCAGAAATTCGACAGTCCTTATAATATAGGGCCGGAAGATTATAATAAATCTTTCTTCAATGGGAATAAATCAAGCTTAAATTGGAAAAAGGTATTTAAGATTATCATTGGATGGATTTTAGTACTTCTCGGTTTTTTCCTAATAATGCTTTGGTCGAGATAGGTTGATAATAATGATGAATTGATTTTATATAAAAAAAACAAATCGTTCGTTATATGACGAAAACTGATGTAAAAAAAATAACGGTTCCGTTGTAAAGTTGATTGTTAATTAATATTATTATATAATGCGGACTAAGAATTTGAATATAATTAGTGGAATGAATAAAAGTTTTAAATGATTATAAATTGCAGGTTTGCATTTTGTAATCAAAGTAACAAAAAATATCACGAATAAAAAATTAAAAGATAAAATCACATATTATTTAGATGTCAGAAAATAATCAAAAAAATAATAAACAACAGAAGAAACGCAAAGGTGATGATTTCAATTGGAACAGAGTATTTAAAATTGTACTTGGATGGAGCGCCATCTTATTCGGTTTCTTCCTAATTATGATTTGGTCAAAATCAGGTGACAGCAATGAATCTGAGGTTGCTTTTGACCAGTACAACAGATGGCTCAGTGAAGAAAAAATAAGGGAAGCTGTTGTAAAAAAATCAGATAACTCATTTACATTTCACGGAGTTCTAAAACAACCTGAATTTATCAACGTTGGCTCAAGACAAATATCTGTTGACAGGTTCAACGTACTTCTGCCTTATACCAATATTGATAATGAGACCCTGAAAAAATGGGAAGATAAAAAGGTTGCTATCAGGATAGAGAGAGAAGACACAAATTGGCTTGGACCAATGATAAGTGCTCTTCCGTGGATAATTATAATTGTCTTCTGGATAATTGTAATGCGGCGAATGCAGGGTCAGGCAGGCGGTACTAAAGGTATTTTCTCCTTTGGTAAATCAAAAGCTAAAATGCTAAATGAAAGCCAGCTCAGAGTTACTTTCCGTGATGTTGCAGGGGCTGATGAAGCTAAATATGAACTTGAAGAAATTATTGAGTTCTTAAGAGAGCCAACTAAGTTTCAAAAACTTGGCGGCAAAATTCCAAAGGGTGTTCTTCTTTTAGGACCTCCGGGAACAGGTAAAACATTGCTTGCCAGAGCTGTTGCAGGGGAAGCAGGTGTTCCATTCTTTTCTATCAGCGGTGCAGACTTTGTTGAAATGTTTGTTGGTGTCGGTGCATCAAGAGTAAGAGACCTGTTTGAAAAAGGAAAGAAATCTGCTCCGTGTATTATATTTATCGATGAAATTGACGCAGTCGGCAGGCACAGAGGTGCAGGACTCGGCGGCGGACATGATGAGCGTGAGCAAACTTTGAACCAGCTTCTTGTTGAAATGGATGGCTTTGAGCAGAACAACGGTGTTATTATAATTGCTGCAACAAACAGGCCTGATGTTCTTGACCCGGCTTTGTTAAGACCGGGGCGTTTTGACAGGCAGGTTGTTGTTGACAGACCGGATGTTAAAGGACGTGAAGGTATATTTAAGGTTCATACAAGAAATATTCCGCTTGATAAAAGTGTAAAGCTGGATATTCTTGCCAAAGGTACTCCGGGATTAGCAGGTGCTGATATCGCCAATTTAGTGAATGAAGCTGCTCTGCTTGCTGCAAGAAAGAACAGCGATAAAGTTACTATGGCAGATTTTGAAGAAGCCAAAGATAAGGTTATGATGGGTATGGAAAGAAAGAGCTTAATTATTTCAGATAAAGAAAAGAAAACCACTGCGTATCACGAATCAGGTCACGTTCTGGTTGCCAGAATGATACCTGAAGCTGACCCGGTACATAAAGTTACCATTATTCCAAGAGGAAGAGCACTGGGCGTTACAACATATCTTCCGATGGATGAAAAACATACTTATTCAAAAGATTACCTTGAAGCTATGATAGCATATGCAATGGGCGGCAGGGCTGCAGAGAAGCTGATATTCAATGAACTGACAACCGGAGCCGGAAATGACATTGAACGTGCTACAGCATTAGCCAGAAAAATGGTGTGCGAGTGGGGTATGAGCGAAAAGCTCGGACCGGTAACATTTGGTAAAAAAGAAGAAGAAATATTTCTTGGCAGGGAAATCTCCCAGCACAGAGATTACAGCGAGCAAACTGCACTGGTGATTGATGATGAAGTAAAGAAAATTGTTAATTATGCAATGAGCAGGGCAGAAACAATATTGAAAGACAATGTTGAAGTTCTGCATCGATTATCAAATGCATTGCTTGAGAGGGAAATTCTTGATGGTGAAGAAATAGATAAGATTATAAGGGGCGAAGAATTACCTGCATTTGAAAAGCCGAAAGCTGAAAAGGTTAATGGTTTACCTGAAGATGAACATCCGCCGATAATTGAAGCTCCGGAAAAACCGATGGAAGTTCCGCAGGATAAAGAAGCTAAATCACAGAACAGCGGTAATGGAACGCCAAACGTTAAAGATCAAATTGGTAAAAAGTAAAATTTCAAATAGTAAATAAATTTTTTTTGAAAGCGGGGTTTGCTATCCCGCTTTTTTTATTTTTTAATGGATAACAACTCACCACAGGAACTAAAATTATCGTTTAAAGGAGAGTTTTACAGGAAACTGCTGCATATCTCTTCGAGCTCTATCCCAATCGGATATTATTTCCTTGATAAAGATATTGTGTTAAGCATACTTGTACCCATCGCATTTGCTATGTTAATGGTTGAAATATTTAAATATAAAAGCAAGTTTATTTTTACGACATATCTCAGGTTCTTTAAACACATGCTGCGTAATCATGAAATTGACAGAAACAAATTCAGGGTAAACGGTGCAACATGGCTATTAATTGGTGATGTTATTGCAATTATATTTTTTCCAAAACTGATAGCAGTAACAGGTATGCTGCTTCTATCGCTTGCTGATAGTTTTTCGGGAATAGTCGGAAGGTTATATGGAAAAAAAGAATATGCACCAAACAGGACTTATATAGGCTCATTAACATTTCTTGCAGTGGGACTTATAATAGCATTTGCTGCACCAAAATATAATTATTCATGGATAGAGTATTTAATAGCAGCGATAACAGTTATTATAACTACTATCGTAGATGGAATGAATTTACCTACAGATGATAATTTTGCTATACCAATCGTTTCATCTGCATTGCTTTATGTACTTTATATGATTTTCTTTCCCGGTATTTTTGCAGGATAAAATAATTCATCATTCGTAATTGAAAACAGAGGAGACATGGGATTAAAATGCGGTATAGTTGGTTTGCCGAATGTTGGCAAATCCACATTGTTTAATTGTTTAACTGCTTCACAGCTTGCCGAGGCGGCTAATTATCCTTTTTGTACAATTGAACCGAACGTTGGTGTTGTGATTGTACCCGATAAAAGGGTAGATGAGCTTGTAAATATATATAATCCGAAGAAGATAGTTAAAACTGTAATCGAGTTTGTTGATATAGCAGGTTTGGTTGCAGGTGCTTCAAAAGGGGAAGGTCTTGGAAACCAGTTTCTATCTCACATAAGGGAAGTGGATGCCATAATCCACATAGTAAGATGCTTTGAGAATGAAGATATAGTTCATGTTCCGGGGAAAATAGACCCAAAAGCAGATATCGAAATAATTGAAACAGAGCTTATATTAAAAGACCTGGAATCACTTGAGAACAGGATGCAAAAGACCGAGAAGCTGTTAAAGAGCAATGATAAAAATGCAAGAGAAGAATATGAAGCTTACAAAGGATTAAAAAAGCATCTTGAGTCAGGCCGTCTGGCAAAATATTTTGTCAATGAATATGTTTCGGAAAAGGGAGAGGAGAAAGCGGCCTTCTTCAAAGAACTGCAGTTATTAACAAATAAACATATTCTTTATGTTGCAAATGTTGATGATAAGAATATTCATGGAAATGAATATTCAAAAATTGTTGAAGAAATTGCAGCCAAAGAAGATGAAGAAGCAATTGTTCTGTCAGTTGAAATAGAAGCAGAGCTTTCACGACTTGAACCGGAAGAAGAAATGGAATTTTTAAAAGAGCTTGGTATAGAAGAACCCGGTTTAGATAAACTCATTCATAAGGCTTACAGCTTACTTGGTTTGTTAACTTTCTTTACTGCCGGTGAAAAAGAAGTCCATGCATGGACAGTTCATAAGGGAGCAAAAGGACCACAGGCAGCAGGTGAGATACATACTGATTTCGAAAAAGGATATATAAGAGCGGAAGTTATGAGCTACGAAGATTTAATCACCTATGGCAGTGAACATGCAGTAAGAGAAAAGGGATTAATGAGAGTAGAGGGCAAAGAGTATGAAGTAAGAGACGGTGATGTGATGTATTTCAGATTTAATGTGTAGGAGCAGTTCAAAAGGTTTGTAAGGGAGTGTATAGAGTGTATAGAGTTTGTAGAGTGTATAGAGTTTGTAGAGTGTATAGAGTGTATAGAACTGAAGGAATCTATCACTGCGTGATTAGTTTTTTATAGAAATTCTTTGGTAACGGTATATTCGTATCTGAAAATTAAATTAAGCATAAAATTTACTTTTAATAAATTATAATATTTAAAGCCATGAATAATATAAAATTAATCCTTCTTTCCTTTTTACTTCTTATACCATCACTCGCATTTTCCCAGGATAAACCACCTGTCATTGAAGTAACCGGGAATGCCCAGATAAAAATTGAAGCAGACATGATGGAAATGTATATAAGTGTTCGTGTTAATATGGATGACCTGCAGGATGCAAAAAATAAGAATGACGAAGCTACACGCGAAGTGTTAAATGTCCTTAAAGAGTTGAATATAGAAGATAAGGATATTATAACCAGCGGCATCAGGATGTCAAGAAATTATATAGACAATAATAATTACAATAAAGAAAAAAAGTATAATGTATCAAATGAAATAACTGTAAAAACTCCGAATATCTCCGCCTATGAAGATATAACCACAAAACTTATAAGGATAGATAATGTATTTGTAAATAATATAATCCTCTCATCTACCAAAACAATAGAGACGAGGGCAAAAGCACGTGAAGATGCTCTGCTTGCAGCTAAGAAAAAAGCTGAAGATATGGCAGCAATTTACAATATGGCTTTAGGTAAACCAATATTAATCCAGGAAATTCCGGGATCTTATTATCCAAACCCGTTTAATAATGTTTCTACTGAAAATACAAATGAAAATACATTAGACAGAGTGGAGAGTATATTTAAAGCAGGATTAGTAAGCGTTAATTCTTCAGTAAAGGTTATCTTTATACTGCTGGATAAATGAAGCATGGATTTATTTTAGAACGTTTACTAAAAAAAATTGTTTTATTTTTAAGATAATTTGTAAGTTAAGTAAATTAAGAAGTTAAGTAATGACAGCAATTTACATTTGATTATCACAATTATTTTATTATAATTTAACAAAAGTTTACAGTATGAGATATATATTTTTATTAACAATCGCTTTGGTTTTCACCGGCGTTTCTTACTCTCAGCCCGACAATAATAATCCCGGAAACAAGGAAACATTTTTTATGGATGCCTTGAATTTTTACTCTCCCGACAGCACAAAGACCCGGCTTGATGTGTATGTTGAGGTCCCTTTTAAGAGCTTAGAGTTTAAGAAAGTTAAAGGTGAAAAATCTTATTCTTCCAATTTTGATCTGACAGTTGAAGTTAAAGACTCAGACAAAACTGTTGTATTCAGTAAGGTGTATAAAGAAAAGATAACTACAACGAAAACAGATATAGAATATCTCTCCGATAATTCCACAATTATAATTAAAAATATATACATGAATCCCGGTCAGTATAATGTTAGAGCAACAATTTATGAACCGGCAACCCAGAACATTTCAGATAAATCGAAAGATATTACAATTAAAGATTTTCTTGCATCGCCTGTTACAATGAGTGATATTATGATAGTATCAAAAGTTACGGATGATAAAGACAGGAAAAAGATTACACCCCTTGTTTCAAGAAATGTGAGTGACCTGGATACATTTTATCTTTTCTTCTTTGTCTATAAAAACAGTGAGGACTCAAAAATTGATGTTAATTATAAAATAACCGATTCAAAGAGTACAAGTATTTTCAATGGAAATGAAGCCATTGATATGAGTAACGGGATTGATATTATAAACCAAATGCTTATACCTGTTCCATTGAACAATCTTTCGTTTGATAAATATAATATTGAAATTACAGCGGCATCAACACAGGGGAATGCATCCTCCGTTTCTTCACTCGATAGCAAAGCTAATGAATTCCCCATTAGCTTAAACAATATGGATGAGCTCATATCCCAGCTTCAATATATTGCTAAAGAAGATGAAATGGACCATATAAAAAACGCCAAGACTGATGGTGAGAAACAAAAGAGATTTATCGAATTCTGGAAAAAGAAAGACCCAAGCCCTAATACCAGAAAAAATGAAATAATGGTAGAGTATTACAAACGTATCGCATTCGCAAACAAAAATTATTCAACGGTATATGATAAAGGGTGGAAATCAGATATGGGCATGGTTTATATAATTTACGGCACACCCAGCAATGTTGAAAAACATCCGTATGAGATGGATTCAAAACCGTATGAGATATGGGATTATTATGAGTATAACAAGCAATTTGTTTTTGTTGATAATACCGGTTTCGGAGATTACAGGTTAGTTACACCAATCTGGGATTCGTTCAGGTTTAATAGATAAGTTGGAAGGTTGAAAGGTTGAAAGGTTGGAAAAATTAAACAATATTTTATGCTAAACTAACATGAGCAAAATTGAACAATTTGAAAATCTTGATATTTGGGAAGAAGCAAGTGACATAGCTTGGGAAATTTACAAAATTACATCTGTCGTGGATGATGTAAAACATGATTATGGCCTGAAAGGTCAATTATAAAGGGCAGCATTATCAATTTCTAATAATATTGCAGAAGGATTTGAATACAATAACAATTAAGATTTTATTAAGTATTTAAGATATGCTAAGGGTTCAGCCGGTGAAACAAGAAGTATGGTTAATTTTTTGTTAAGAGCTAAACAAATAAGTGAAGCTGAGCATAAATTGATATTTGACAGACTAATTCAACTATCTAAGCAAATAAAAAGTTTGATAGATTATTTAATAAAATTCGAAGCAAATAAAAAAAATTAAAATCTATTAATTAACCTTCCAACTTTTCAACCTTCCAACTTTTCAACCTTCCAACCTTCCAACCTTCCAACCTTCCAACTTTCCAGACTTCCAACCTTCCAACTTTTCAACTTTCCAACCTTCCAACTTTTAACTCCTCAATACCCATTTCCCTTATCCATTTCTGCGGCAATTATAGTCATTAAGGTTTTCACAGAGTTAGCATCTTTAATTTTATAATCGCCATCTTCGTTCATGGTAGTTATAATAAATTCATTTCCTCCATAAAAAACAATTTTTACATTATCATCATTTCCTTTATCATGTCTAACGGAATAATCCTTTGCGGCACTTCTGAAGCTCTTTATTTTTTTTACTTCATTTTCTAATGCACCTTTTCCCGAACGCCTTTGTCTTTCACCAAGCTCGTTATAAAAAGCCTGTGCATCTTTACCAAGCAAACCCCATGCTTTGCTCATGTCATGCTGTTCAAGTGCTATTATGAACGCAACTACACAGCCTTTGGGAGTATTTGATGCCTTTTCACATCCTGTAAACGGCAATAATGCCAATGCAAGTATTATAATTGATATTTTCACGGTGATTGTAATGGTTAACAGTTTTACTTAAATTTACAATTATAATTTTAAATTAATAGCACAAATATTTATCATTACAGGTAATGGCAGCTAAGAAGAAGGTTGTAAAAGTTGAGGTGTATAAAACAAATTTATTAATATATTATGTAATAATAGGAATTGCTGCATTTATAGTATATGCAAATTCATTATCTAATGAATTTGTTTTTGATGATGATTCGGTAGTTCTTGGCGACCAATCAATTACATCATTATCCAATATACCCAAATACTTCACAGGGCAGGAGGGATTCCACAAGGTTATCGGCAGGTATTTCAGACCGGTCGTTTCAACAACATATGCACTGGATTATGCACTATACGGCTTAGAGCCGTTTGGATTCCATCTGACCAATGTTTTAGTACATGTAATTAATTCACTGTTATTCTTTTATTTTCTTCTGCTGGTATTTAAGAAAGAAAAACATGAAAGTAAGTTATACTACCCGGTAATACTGTTTGCCGGGCTTATATTTGCCGTCCATACCATACACACCGAAGCTGTATCATGGGTAAGCGGAAGAACCGACAGTCTATCCTTCACGTTTTTTATAACCGCATTTATTTATTATATAAAATACAGTGAAGAAAACATAAAAAAGACCTCAACTTTAATATTAATATTTTTCTTTTACCTGTTATCGCTTTTATCAAAAGAAATGGCTGTTACTCTGCCCGCTGCAATTATTTTATATGATGTTTTCATTAACAGATTGAACCTTGAAGAACTGAAAAAGAAAATTCCCGTTTACAGCTTATTAGCCGGATTTACTGTATTATTTCTCTTATACAGATACTTTGTATTAAAAGATGTACCGCAAAGAGATACTTATTTTTATTTCTACGGAAAAGATATATGGACAACTGTTTTTACAATGCTGCAAACTGTTCCTTTGTATTTCAGATTATTGATTGTGCCTGTAAATTTGCTGTATCATTACAGCGGATTTATGCCATATGTATCAACTATTGCAAACTTTTCTGTAATTTTTGCAGTTATTTTTATTGTTTTTTCACTTGCCCTGGTTGTATATCTTTATAACCGGATGCCGGTTATCAGCTTTTGCCTGCTATTCTTTTTCCTTTCACTTCTTCCTGTTGTAAATATAGTACCGACAATGAATTTTATGGGTGAGAGATTCTTATATGTTTCTTCAATCATTGTATCATTAGCAATTGCATATTTTGCGTTGAAGTATTTAAACAAATCGAATAAGAACATTATATATACATCCTTTGTAATAGTTATAGCAGTTCTTTCTTACCTGACATTCATGCGTAACTATGACTGGAAAGATAACAACACTTTATTTTTAAGTGCAGAAGGAAAACCGGGTACAGTGCTTTACGTAAATATCGGTAATATATATGCTAACAGGCAGGAATTTGATAAGGCTGAGGTTTATTACCGTAATGCAATTGATTTACGTGAAGAATCCATGCTTGCACAAAATAATTTAGGTAAAATATTTCTAATAAAAGATAATTTCGATTCGGCTTATTATTATATAAATAAAGCACGGATGCTTGATACACTTTCACCTGAACCGTTGTATTCACTTACCCAGTTATATGCAAAAGCTGAAATGTATGATAAAGCAATTGAAGAATTGGAAAAGCTTCAGAAAATAACTCCTAATTACATGAACTCCGCTGTAATGCTAAATGAGTTAAAAATGAAAAATACCGGTACAATGCCCGGAATGAAAAAAGATCTGGAATCGGTAAATAAGGCTAATCAATTGGAGCAGGAAGCATACAGGTTATACACGCAAAAAGAATATGATAAATCGGTTAAAATATTAATGGATTTAGTTAAGATTAATCCCGCTGCCGCCTCAAATTATTATAATAATATCGGAACATGCTACATGGAAACTGAAAAATATACTGAAGCTAAAAAATATTTCGAGCTTTCTATAAAAGAAGATAGTAAGTTTTCTACCGCATATAATAATCTGGGTACGGTTTATGAAAAGCTGGGTGATACAGCCAAAGCAAAAGAAACCTATAAAAAAGCAATTCAGGCAGATTCAACAAATGCCCTTGCAAAAAGTAATCTGGAAAAGCTAAAATGAGTTCGGAGAGTTCGGAGAGTTCGGAGATATTCGATATAGTTAATCGTGATTTTCGTGTTTGATTATAAATTTGTGGTTAATCGGAGTTGGCAAGGGGTAATCAGATAATCATAGTTTGGAGTAATTAATGTAAATCACGTTTTTTTTGCTAATCCGTACCTATATCATTAATCCCTTGTCTAGCACCAATTGTAAATCTCCTTAAACTCTATAAACTCTCCAAACTCTCCAAACTCTCTGAACTCTCAGAACTCTCAGAACTCTATTTCTTCACCGGAAAATACAATACCAATTCTTTATAACTTTTGTAATACTCTATAAACGGCCTGGTTTCGTCTTCTTCGAAATTGGTGCTTAATTCTTTGTGTATCTCTTTTATTTTTTGCAGGTTGTTTCTCCAATCATCCAGTTTTGCTGAAGCATAACTTCCTCCCGGTATGGTGTATTCAGGCAGCTTATATATTTCAGTATCAAGCGAACTATCTATTTTTACACAGGCATAATAACCATAATTATCTCCGTCATTCTTTAAAACACCGTAAAACTTTTTTCCCTTTAAAGATTTAAAATGGCTTTCAAGCTTTTTAAATGCCTTATCTATACCGGTTGGAAACGTTTCTACTTTAATATACATACATGGTATGTTATCCAGCCGAATAATTTTTTTTGGAATCATATTGTACTTATAGAGGTTTTTATATCAATATATGTCAGGAGTAATATGGCTAAAAAAAGAAAAAAAACAAATGGTAACTTCTTTGAACGGGTTTCACAGACAATTACAGGTTTTACCGGTTCAACAACTGCATTTGTAATTGCCTTCGCAACAATAATAATATGGGCTGTTACAGGACCTATATTCAACTATTCCGACACATGGCAGCTTGTTATTAATACAGGCACAACAATAGTCACATTTCTTATGGTCTTTTTAATACAAAGAACACAGAACAAAGATTCCCTTGCAATGCAGATGAAATTAAATGAGATTGTAGCTGCAATTAAAGGAGCAAGTAACCGTTTGGTTGATGTGGAAGACCTGTCTGAAGAAGATTTAAAAATTCTTCATAAACATTATCAGACACTTGCCGATATGGCAGGAAAGGAACAAAGCCTGCATAATTCGCATTCTGTAGAAGAAGCAAAATCCCGGACCAAAGAAAAAATGAAGTCAGAAAAAAAGGAGAAAAAATAGCTATCCTTCTTTTTTCTTAGTGGGTTCATCACCAAATAAAATTGAAATAGAAAGTATTATACCGCCTGTTGCTGCAAGCAGGAAGAATATTATTGCTAAACCGGGATAGCCGAATATAGTGAAATTTGTATCCACTCTTGTGAGTAAGGCAGCCCCAACTATTAATGCCGCAATAATTAAGCCCATTGTTAACCGGTTTGCTATTTTCTGAAATCCTGTCATCAGGTATTGCTCATCAATTGATTCTACCTGTAATGTAAATTTATTACGTGATAGATTATCAAGCACTTTGTTTACCCTGTTTGGCAGCAGCTCGAAGAACTCCCTTGCTTCAAGCAGAATCTCGTATGGTTTTTTAGAGCTTGCAACCTTCCCGATTTTCTTTCTTATCAGGTCATCGGTATTCTTTCTTATTGCTTTATTCGGGTCAAATCGCGGTGCAAGTGTTCTGCCTATCTTATCAAGATTAAGAAGCGTTTTTCCCAGCATAGTCAGCTCATTCGGTACGTGAATACCGCTTGCACCTGATATTTTAGTTAGTTGTAAAACCAGCCTGCCTGTTTCAATTTTTTCTATAGTCATATTCTGCTGTGCAGAAACCAGGTCAGATATTTTCCGCCTGAACTCTTCTTCATTAAAGTTCGGCTCTTTTATTCCAATATCTATTGAATGGTCAGCTACCTGGGCACCCCTGCCTTCACTGATTGCAATCAGTATCTGGAATAATTTTTTCTGCATTTCTTCTGAAATGTATGCAACCATTCCGAGGTCTAACAATGCAATTTTATTATCATTGGTAAGAAAAACATTACCCGGGTGAGGGTCACAATGATAAAACCCGTCTATCAATATTTGCTTGAGATATGCTTTAAACAATTCATCAGCAAGATGGTCACCGTCTATTTCAATTTGTCTTAAAGGGCTTATTGATGTTACTTTTTTGCCGGTTATATAATCCATCGTAATTACACGTGAAGTAGTAAAATTTTCAACAGGAAGCGGTACAACTATATCTTTAAACTCTTCAAGGTTCTTGTTAAGTACTTTTAAATTCTGGGCTTCATTCCTGTAATCAAGTTCTTTTAATGTTGCTTTGCGGAATTCTTCAAGTGTTGCATGAAGCATGAATTGTTTTCCTTTATCGGTATGCTTTTCAAGGAACTCTGCTATCTCATCAAAAGCATCAAGGTCCTTGACAACTTCATCACGTATATCGGGACGCTGTACTTTAACAATAACATCCCTTCCATCACGAAGCTTTGCTTTATGCACCTGCCCTATTGATGCAGCACCGATTGGCTTCGGGTCAAACTCTGCAAATGCTTTGGATACTTTTACTCCCAGTTCATTAAGTATTATCTTTTCAACTTCTTCATACGGAAATTCTTCTACTTTATCCTGTAGTTTAGCTAAAGCATCCATATATTCTACAGGCATCATATCGGAGCGAGTTGAAAGAAACTGACCGAGCTTAACATATGTAGGTCCTAATTTTTCAAGGTCTTTTGGCAGTTCTTCAGCTTTGCCGTTTGATTCCTTTTTTTCCTCATCATCTTTTAAAATTTGTTCAATACCAATATCTGTTACAATATCTTCTCTGCCGTATTTTATAAGAAGCTTTCCGAGGTCTTTGTATCTTTTTAAATATTCAGGCTTTATCGAAATTCCCATTTATATTCATCATTTAATTCTATACAGAGAACATCGCTAAAAAAGGATTAATTCCCGGCGGAAAGGACAAATAAAAATGCAGAATTGAGTTTATAAGGTTTATAAGGTTTATAAGGTTTATAAGGTTTATAAGGTTTATAAGGTTTATAAGGTTTATAAGGTTTATAAGGATGTCCCTTGTTTCCCAAATTTTCCTTAGATCCCAGCGGGACCATTTGGGAAAGTTATTTTGGAGGATTGAAAATTACCCGTTAAAACCTTACCAAATAGAAATTTGGTAAGGAGTTGTGTGCAGGAAATTTGGTATAGTTTATTGTTTAGAAATTTTGGATTGGAAAACATTGAACTTTACAAACTTTATGAACTTTATGAACTTTACGAACTTTACAAACTTTACAAACTTTACAAACTTTACAAACTTTACAAACTTTACAAACTTTACAAACTTTACAAACTTTACAAACTTTACAAACTTTACAAACTTTACAAACTTTACAAACTTT
>RPQH01000061.1 GCA_003820375.1 Ignavibacteriota bacterium | reverse complement strand
TTTGGCTCAAATAATCCTGCACATATCTACATGTTTAATGCTAAACTTGGATTTATAGATGCAGGGAGCTTAAGAAGAACCTCCGATGGAGGTAATACATGGACTCCTATAATTGGTGCTGGTAATTTTCTTGATATGTTCTTCATTGACAGTTTAAAGGGCTGGAAATGCAACCAGGATATGAAGAAAACTACCGATGGAGGATTGAACTGGACTACACAAACATTACCATCTGGTGGCAATATTTTAGTTGCTTCAATGTTAAAGCTTGCAATGCTGAATAAAGATACACTATGGGGAGTAGGTGGACAAGTATTCTATGGTGCTGGTCAGTTTAGAGGCATGGTTTACAGAACTACAAATGGAGGGACTAATTGGATGTACCAGATACCGGACACAACTATACATATAGGTACATACACTTATATTAAATCCAGAGGAAAAACAAATCTATGGGCTTATACTACTATTCCCACTGGTGTGCATACAACTACCGGTGGTGATACAACATGGTATATGGGAATCCGGCAGCTTAGCAATAACATTCCAAAAGATTTTATATTAAAGCAAAATTATCCTAATCCTTTTAATCCACGCACAGTAATACCATACTCATTAAAATCATCTGCACACGTTAAGCTGATTGCTTACGATATACTTGGTAAAGAAGTACAGGTCATGGTAGATAATTACCAGCAAGCCGGTGAGTATGAAGTGGATTTTATGGGCAAGTTTTCTTCTTCAGGTGTATATTTTTACAGAATGAGTGTAGATGATAAAGTTGTTGATACAAAGAGGATGATTTTAATTAAATAATATTATGTCCTTTGGGGCATGCTTTCACAACCCTGCTGTCATTCCAGCGAAGGCTGGAATCCACTGTAGATGATACGGATAGTCATGAGTAATTACGAATACTTTTTCAGGTTCGTTCATGTTAATAAAAATCTCCAATGTTTAGAATTTCTCCTTATCTATCCCAATGGATTCCAGCCTTCGCTGGAATGACATGGAAGGAAGCATGCCCCAGAGGGGTAAACTGGAATGACAAGAGGAGTGAGCATGCTGGAGACAGATTATTTGGTTGTGACTGGCGTAATAGAAAAATATGCTATTCGTATAAACATGGCAAGCTTAAATTTTGAAAGAGCTTTTTATTTCTTCAACCTGTACACAAAAATATTTTCGGCTATCTTTCCGGAACGTTCTATTCTTATTGTATCAATTGGAACAATAGTTCTAAATAAGCTGCCGCATACTTCGTTCGGGTCTTTAAAATCCCTGCTTGGTGAGATGTAATATCCTTCCTGTACTATGGTTATATCGCCTCTTTTTTTATTTATCCGGTTCAGATTCCTAATTTCATCAAGCCGTCCTAATGCGAAGGTAATTTTGTTTACCGGTTCTGCCATGTAATAATCTATGTGTGATGCATTATACCATTTGTGTGCAAAAAGCTGTGCATTGGGTGAAATATTTCCTGTCTTAACTTCTCTATCATTTATTTGCTTAAACTTTTCGCCTGCCTGTTTCCATCCGTACATATCAAGAGTAACATCATTTTTCCCAAGCTCTGTTGGTTTTGCATTGCTTTCACCTGAAAGGGGAATTATACCAAAATTTATTTCAACAACACCAAAAACGATAATTAATATTAATACAGATAGGGATATTTTATTGGATAAAGGTATTAATGAAGATTTCTTTTCATATAAATTACTCAGGTATGCTGAAGCCAAAATTATTAACGTAATATACCCGGGTCCTGACCAATGGGGGAGTGTATTTCTGAAGAGTGAAAATAACAGGAACATCAGTATCAAAGGCAATCCTGTTAAGATAAGAAGACGCATTTTATTTTTTTCGAGATATTTTATTTTTCTAATATTTATTAATGCAATCAGTATAATTATAAAATTAACAGGATTGTTATAAAATATTTGCCCGGACAGTTCCTGGAAAAAATAATTGAACTGCAGTCCCGATTTAAAAACATCGATTCTTTCACTTTGGAAAGTAAAACTGATAAAATCATTTTGTATATTCCAGATAATAACAGGAATAAAACAGATTACAGAAATCAATACAGCTAAATAAAGTTCTTTAACTTTCAACCAATGCCTGTCATATAATAAAATATATGCGCCTATGGATGCCCATAAATATACTGAATGATACTTGGAGAGCATTCCCAGCCCGATAGATAAACCCGCTAACAATAAAAATGTTCTTTGCTTCCGTGTTTTTTCATTTTTGAGAAATATTTCTGTAAACAGGAATATTGTGATGAGCCAGAAAAAAACCATTGGCGTATCAGGTTGAATAAACACACCTGTTATTATAAAGAAATATAAAGAAGCTGTATAAAGAATTGCAGCATAAAATCCTGTTCGTTCATCTTTAATTTTTTTACCTGTTATAAATATAAGCCATGTATTAACGGTACCAAATAATACAGAGGAAAGCCGGATAAATAATTCACTGTTTAAAATTAAATCCAGGGAGAATAATTGAATGAAAAATCCCACCATGGGAGGATGGTCAAAATGGCTTAATGCCGGATATAGTGCATATAACCTGTATGATGCTTCATCATTTGATAATTCAAGAACAGAAGCTAATATTAATCTTATAATAAATGAGAATATAATAAGATACAGAAATTTCCTCTTAATATTCCGCTGGGCTGACAACCGGTATTTCCTTTTTGTATTTTCGTCTTTTAAAATAAAAGAAACCTGCAGCAAGTATCACGGCAAATGTGGTATATATAAACCGGAAAATTAAAGTAGCAGAATCATTAACGGATGCTGAATAAACCGGAAGCTGAGAGCCTGAATATCTGAGTACAGGATTTAAATACAGCTTTGAACCGTCAGAACAAATCACAGTTGTACGGATATATGTATCGGAAGGAAGAAACTGATAAGAAGCAGTATTAGCATTTAAAACAGTGGCTTTCATTATACCGCCCTGTCCTGTAAATATTATACCGCTTACATTTTTTGAAAGTTTAAGAGTAAACGATGAGTCATTTGTAATGAAATTCTCAAGCGCCGGAGTGTTTGAAGAACAGCTTTTAAGAATTTCAAATGACTGTTTGTTATCTGTGTTAAGGTCAACAGCTATGGTCCTTCCATTTTTCAATGATTGAATAATTTGTGCGGGAGAAGAACCGGAGTCAACATTTATCATTGTGTAGCATCTACCGATATCACAATAATTAACTGAATGATGCGAATCATCATCAGCCATACAGAAAACCGGGTAACCTGAAGATAAAGCCGCATCCCAATAGTCATCTGCACATCCGAAATTTTGATTTGCTACTTCAATACAATCATAACCTGTCAAATATTTAAAATCTTCCTTACAATATGCATTGCGGAGATGAGGATGTACTAATACAATTATGTTATCTGCCTTTTTTATTTCCTTTAGTGTTTTCTGCTTATGGTCAATATTCTGATAATAAGGATAATCAGTCCAGTTAACGGTTTCTGCTCCAATTACAAGCTGGTGATTTTTTGTAAAACCAAACCCGTGTTCATAGACAGGTAAATAATTTTTATCATTGCTCATAAATGTATTTATTTTCATGTAATCGGAAATAGAAATAATATCGTAATTAAGTGAACTGTACCGCTCTTTCATTTCATTGTTAATATTATCTCTCCCATTGGTAAAACCTGCCCAGGCAAATGAATGAGCATGATAATTAGCTTTAAGCCATTTACCATTTTGAATACCGCTATAAGGATTATAAAGTTTATTCCCTGTGAAAGGAACCCTATCGGGAAAATCATATACAGGTGTTGTGAAGTATGGTATAAGAGATAAGGCTAGAAGGACAATTAAAAAATATAAAGCTATTTTGAGTATATTTTTAAGCAAATGGTAATGGTATTTACCATAAAATACTTATAATTCAAATTATAATAAATCATAAATTGAATGTTATTAGAAAATTAGCAGTAAAATTCCATATGATTGTAACGAAAGTAGCTACTAGTTTAGAAAGATAAAAGTTTCGCCATCGTTTTTGAGTTAAAAACCATAAAATAGCCGTATTAATAGCCAGACCCAGCAGAGAGATAATTATAAAAAAAGTAAATTCATAAAAGATTTTTGGATTTTGGCTGTGAAATGTCCAAACGCGGTTTAAAGCATAATTACTTGATGCGGCAAGTGTGAAACCTGCCGCATTAGCAATGAACTTATTAATTTTTAGCTTTTCCTTTAATAGAAATGTTGTTCCAAAATCTATAAATAAGCCGGATGTACCGACTATGGCGAACTTTATTAATTTGAATAGTATGTCCGGCATTACTTGTTAATCACCGGTTTTAGAATTCAATGGACCGTTGAGTCCCGAATATTGAGTCAGTTCGGCAACAAGTGAACCGATTACAATGCCAATCTTAACCTTAACTGGCAGCCTTCTGTCATCATCAGTTAACCATATTGTTACGTCTGATGTTTTACTGGTAAACCCGCTGGAAAGGTCGGGTGAAACTATAAATGTATTAAAAGTGCCAGCAGATACATCCACTTCTTCCTTACCTTCGTAACGGACATTTAATGGTATTACCTTATCATCGGTAAAATAATTTATAGTAATAATATCGCCTTTTTTTGAATTGCCGAAATCAAGTGTTCTTGCATAATAAAAAGATGATATCAGGTCCTGTACATATTCAGGAACTGTGAAATTTCTTTCTTCAGCAAAATTCAATTTTGTAAAAACTTTCTGGCTGTCCTGCTGAAAATTTATTTCAAAGTCTTTTGAAAAATTTGTTTCTCTTATATGCTGTTCAAAACGCCAGGGAAATATACCCTTTGTATCGATATAACTTTTATAAACATCTCTCACTTTAAAGATAAATTCATAAGATGAGCGTGTATTTGCCTCTAAGCTTACATCATAACATTCTCTTCCGTTATATGTCACCGGAGCAGGTCCAATAGTCATGAATGCTTCGGCTACAGTTAAAAAACCAAGATTTACTTCAAAAGACAGCCGTTCACCATAAGAAAAAGCATTATTTGGCTGAGTTCTGTAGTTGTATTGGCTAAATGCGTTGCCGGTCATAAGTAATAGAAGCAAAATAACCGTTAATATTTTATTTTTAATCATAATATATATTTAGTTTCTCTATATTTAAATAATAGTTTTATCAAAATGTTCCCTTTACTGCTGTACCAATTGAAATGCTAACAATCGGCAATTTTAGCATTATATCAATATAAAGGCATAGTTAACAGCAGCTTGTGAGGATTAAATCTCTGCTTTCTTATCTTTCAAAAAATCCTTTGGATATGTTCTCAGGTTGTATCCAAAGTTCAATTGTTCTTCCATCCTGCAGCTCCATACCAGCTTCCCGTTCCATACGGTGATATCGGGACATCCGTCACACATGTTTTGCCTTCCATCATCAAGCACATCTATCGGTTGTATAATCATTACAGATTGATAATGCAGCCGCTTAAAAATATTTAACGGATTTTTATAAAATTTCCAAAATGCCTTTCTGAGTTTTTTATCAAACAAAGAAAGCGTCAGCAATGATTTTCCTTTTCTTGTCATCTTAGGGGAAGAATATGCAAGATACCTGCCGTTAAACATATGATGAAATGATTGAACAACTTCCATCGATTTAGCACCCATGTATCCGAATATCTTCTTCTTTGTCCCAAGCCGTCCTGTTAAAAGCCATTTAAATGAATCCGGCTGCTCTGAACCATTAAGATATGCACACGGGTCAAAATCGGAATATATGGTTCTTATTTCCTGCACTACTTCTTCTGCTTTAATATCTACACGTGCCTTATAATCTTCATTATAAACAAGCTTATTCATATCTATCTTCAAAGGACCTAAATAATATTCCGCCTCGGTAGTATTTACAGCACGGTAAATTATAAATACCATTACCTGAACAATTTCAATATTTTTTTCAGCCCACTTGACCATTTCAGGTACATACTGAAGTGTGTCTTCATACACAGTTGAGTTAAACGAGCAGGATATATTTCCGGCTTCTTTAAGCATTACTGCGTATTGATAACGCAGTTCGTTAAGCTCTGTTTCGTTTTTATCTTTCCAGCCGGGGCGGTTTTGTTTGCTGTCTATATGAAATGTAAAGCCATAAACTCCGGCTTGTTTTAATTCTTTCAACAGATCTTTTGTTAGTGCCAGCCCGTTGGTATTTATGATTGGTTTGCATCCGTACTCTTTTACCATCTTTACAATTTCAACAATATTCGGATGCAGTAAAGGATCACCACCGGCTATTGAAACTCCGTCACATTTTCTGAACTTATTAAAAGTATCGAGTTCTTCCCTAATAATTTCAAGTGATTTGTGGCTGTTAAGTTCATTTTTTCTGTAACACCCATCACACGAAAGGTTGCATTTAGCAGTTGGCTCAAGCCATGAAATAGAGTTATCGGTTAAATTCCATGGGAGCCTGTAATAATCCAAATGATTTAACTTAATCATATTGCCTCCTTTATTAATATGCAGCTGCCATTTCAGGATTCGAACCTGTTATATATATTATACAATAGACGAGTAGGAGAAAAGTGCTGCCCACTCAACTATACGGTAAAGTCAAAATAACTCCGGAACAGCAATATTCTATTTCCAGATAGCCAGGATTATTCCCATAATTACTAAAGAAACAAGCTGGTAACCGATATATATAAAATATAATCTTTTCGGTCTCATTTCGAATAAATAAACAGGTATTAAAGCAGTAACAATAAACCCTATCCAAATCCAGAAACCGACCTGAGCACCCTGAACAACATTTGTTGCTTGTAAATAATTTACAAAATGTGCCAGTACATAAGCCATGACAAGAGATGCTATTGTATTTATCATGTAAAGAGGACCGGGTGAATTGTTCTTTAGTTCTTCATCTGTCTTTCCTATGGATGTCATCCACAACTTGCCAAACATAAAAGGTGAGTACCAAAGCATTCCCAGCACCATGTTTATGATTGCTGCTAAAAGAACAGCTAATAAATTAATTGAAGGTTCAGGCATAATTCTCCTTTGAAAATTTTCCGAAATATATTTAAAAAATATTGCAAAATTCAGCTAAATAATAAGGGCAAGATATTGAATTTTGTTTATTTAAATATAACTGATTTTGATTTGGAATAATAAGGTGAGTATAATAAAAAAACTGTATCTCAATGATACAGTTTTTGCTGCCCGACTAGGGGTCGAACCTAGACTTTCCTGATCCAGAGTCAGGCGTGTTGCCAATTACACTATCGGGCAATAATTTTGGAACGTCAACAAAATTTACATTATTTTTTCATTATTTCAATGCAATAAGGAGAATCTTCGAAAAATAGTGCTAATTAGCTATTTTTAATAACGTTATTCCATAAATATAATTTCTTAAGTGAAATAAAAATTATTTATTTACTGTAAATTTAGAAGTAGTTCTAAAAAAACATTTAAGAATTTCATAGTTTACAAATAAAAATCCGGTATTAGCCGGATTTTTATTTGTAGTTATTAGTAAAATTTTCATTGTTCCTTTTTAATTCATCATCATTCAGAAGTACAGTTTGTTACAGTTGAAAAACCGCTTCCTCCGGTTTGAGATGTAACACCCGTTTTCTGAAATACAGATGTCACATCATTAACAATAACTGTAACAGGACCTTCAATAACCTGTGGATTTCCTCCCAATGGTGTAAAATTAGTGGACGCACTGCAAGCTGCACCATCATCTTTAATACTAAGAGAATAAATATCATTGCTACCGGGTGCGAATGTGTTTCCAGTAATTACATAATTTGCATCTTTTCTTCTAATAAAATTACCAGCGTCATTGCCTGTGCTTGCATATGTTTTTGACCAGGCGTATTCCATATTTCCGAAAAGCTTTAACAAAACTAAATGCTGTGAATTTGGAGAACTAGAAACATACCCGGTAATAAAAAATCCTCCGTCTGTTGTAGGTACAATTGAGTAAGCACGGTCTGATTGTAATGCTGAATCACCGAATGTTCTTGGATTTCCGTTTGTACCGCTGTAAAGGAATCCGTTATTATCCATTTTTAATATAAACATATCCTCACTTGTTAATCCAAAAGACTGAGTATAACCAACGGCTAAAAAATCATTTCCTGATGGTTCAACAGCAAGAATCCGGTCATCACCAAATCCGCTGTATATCCTGGACCAGATAATGGTACCGTTTGTATTGAAGTTCAGAATAAATGCATCATTTGTTGATGTATATGAAAAAGTATATCCGCCTACTATATAGCCGTTGCTGGTCTTTCTTATACATGTAGCATAATCATTCTCAATACCTCCAAATGATTTTGCCCATTGAACATCACCATCGTTAGTAATTTTCATTAAAAAAATATCAGTATTTCCGGGTGAACCGAAAGAATTGCTGTATCCGGTAATAACAAATCCACCTTCAGCAGATTCGATTACACCAGCCGCATAATCATCATTGGGAGCTTTGTATATAACTGACCAAACAACATCTCCTCCCGGAGATATTTTTAAAACATAGATATCAAATCCGGTTGCGCCAAATGAATTGGTTTGTCCAGCAACTATATAATATCCGTCTGATGCCTGAGTTACACCACTTGACTGGTCATTTGCCGAGCTCCCAAAACTGTTTGCCCAAATAAGGTTACCTTTATCATCCAGTTTCATTGCATATACATCATTGTCGCCGAAAGAGGAGGAAATTGAATACCCGGTGATTATGCTGCCGCCGTCATTTGTAATATCCATAAAGGTCAATGCATCGGCGTTTACACCGCCATAACTTCTTACCCATTGTGAGTTTTTCAATACAGGATTTATGACACCGGCATCATTACAGGAGGAAAAAAAATAGATAATAGAAAGGGAAATTACTCCCCAAATCAACTTCATGAAAATTTTCTTCATTTTATTTCAACTTAATTTATTCATACATTAACTAAATATTCAAAGAGTCACTTTACTAAAGTAAAAATAAAAATAAAGGATTAAAGTTCTCAAATAAGATTTGTATGTACATGCATAATTTCTGTATAAAAGAACCTATTTTCTTAAACTAATGAAAAACTAGTACTTCTAATCAACAAAATTTGTGTATAACTGTCATTATACGTGTTATTTAAACATTGTTTTTTGGGAGAGTAAAATAAAACGAAGCGCCTTTGTCTAATTCTCCTTCACCCCATACCCTGCCCCCGTGTTTTAATATTATTCGTTTCACAATAGCCAGTCCTATTCCTGTTCCTTCAAACTGGCTTTCATTGTGTAGCCGATTAAACATACCAAAAAGTTTTTCTTTATATTCGTTATTAAATCCTATTCCATTATCCATAACTGAAAATACATGTTCATCATCCAATATTTCATGTTTTACTTTAATAACCGGATTTTCCCGGATACTTGAATACTTTACTGCATTGTAAAGCAAATTCTGTAGAACATGATTTATCTGATTGGGGTCAGCATAAACTTCGGGTAATGTTTCAATTTGCCAATCAATAGATTGAGTTGTTTCAGATTGAGAGAGGTCAGTTATTATTTCGTTCACAATATTGTTGATATTTACTTTTCTCCTGGTAAGTTCCGTATTTCCTATCCTGGTGAATTTTAGGAGTTCATCAATCAGTGAATTCAGCTTTGAACCAGCATCCGTTATTTTTTTCATTATTCTTTTGCCATTGTCGTCAAACTTGTCAAATTGAGTACTCATAATTTTATTGCTGAAGCCGATGATATGCCTTAAAGGTGCTCTCAGGTCATGTGATACAGAATAGCTGAATGATTCAAGTTCTTTATTACTTTCTTCAAGCTGCCTGTTAAGTGCATGTAATGCATATTCTGTTTTCTTTCTTTCAGTTATATCCCTGATTGCCGCAGCAACAAATACTTCATCTTTCATTTTAACAGGGGAAAGGCTAATTTCTACAGGAAATTTACTGCCGTCTTTTCTTGCTCCATATAAATCTAATCCGGCCCCCATTGGCCTTGTTTTGATATCATCATAAAATCCGGTTCTGTGTTGAATGTGCTTATCTCTATATTCCGCAGGTACTAACTTCTCTACTTTTTCACCGATAAGTTCATCTAAATCATATCCAAATAGGTTTTCTGTTTGTCTGTTTGCAATTTCAATTTCACCATTCTTGTTTATGATAACCATCGCATCAGGTGCAGAATCAAGAAATATTTTAAAATCTTCTTTAATCAATTTATAATATTATTAGAATAAGCAATTGTAAATAATAACTACTATCACGTTTTTAAACAATATTTTACCTGTTTTATGCATAACAATATGATTGTTAATCATATTGTTATGCCGGTATTTTGTTTCTGTTTTTTAAGTGATATTTAGTTCTTAATATAAGAAAACAAAATTTATGTTAATTAAGTGCTCTTTTAATTATATATTATGCAGATATTTAGAAAAACAATTTAATATGTTTATTGAAGAAATATGATATTTATTTATAATTGGTTCATCAGGCTTTTTTTCAGCCATTGGTGGATTAGAATTCAGATTCCGTTAAAAGAGAGATGATGATTGAGGGGGGTAGATTGAGAGCTTCCATAGCTCCCCTTTTTTATTTCCGGATTTTTGCGTTTTATATACTGAAGATAAGAATTAAATTATAAAATAAAATTTATCCTATGTCATATTCAGACGATTATTATTTGCTGAAAAAAGCTTATGCATCAGGTAATAGCCATATTATCTCCGGCTTTGATATAGTCAGAATTCCTTTTTATTCTCCAAATGACTCTTCTTTTTTGCCCGGTGATTTTCAGGATTGTAATGATAAAGATAATGCTGAGGTGCAGAATACTTCTAAAATTGAAGAACTGAATAATGAGAATGATATTAATATTGATGAAAATAATAACTTCACCTACACATTATTTAAAAACAGAACGCAGGAGAGAGCTAAAAAAGTAATAATCTTATTGCACGGCTTTAATGAAAAACATTGGGATAAATATCTTCCCTGGGCTAAATCACTTTTTGAAGGAACAGGGAAGGATGTAATATTATTTCCAATCAGTTTCCACATGAATCGTGCTCCGGGAAGCTGGAGTAATTCAAGATTGATGGATAAGCTTTCAAAATACAGGAAAAATATCTTTACAGAAAATAAATCCTCCTCTTTTATTAATGCATCAATAAGCAATAGAATGCAAGTTAAGCCATCCAGATTTTTATGGTCAGGTATTAAAACTGTAAATGATATAATTGAACTTGTTAATCAGGTAAAAAGTGGAAAGCATAAATATATATCACCCGAAGCTAAAATAGATTTTTTCGGATATTCTATAGGAGCTTTTCTTTCTGAGATTTTATTTATGATTAATCCGTATAGAATGTTTGATAAGTCAAAGCTGTTTATTTTCTGCGGCGGCTCCACTTTTAATAAAATGAAACCTGTTTCCAAATTCATAATTGATCATGCGGCTAATTACATGCTCCAATCATACTATGTCAATGAGTTTGAACAGCATATAAAGAGCAATGAAGGCTTAAAAGGCTTTTTCAGGACATCTAACTCATTTGCAATTCATTTTAAATGTATGCTGAACTATAATAAAATGAAAAGCTACAGAGAAAAGCGGCTGAGGGAGATAAGCTCAAGGATAACTGCATTAGCTCTTAAGAAAGATTTTGTTTTTCCCCCTGAAAATATTATAGATACACTTACCGGAGAAAAGCATGATATACCTGTAAAAATAAAAGTAATGGATTTTCCTTATGATTATGACCATGTAAATCCTTTTCCGCTAAATGAAAAAATAAAACACCTGGTTAACAATTCCTTCAATGAAGTTTTTGATTTTGCTTCAAAAGAACTTGCTGGTTGATATACCATTTTAATATAATTAAAGCCCCTCTTTTGTAAAAACAATAAGAAAAAAATTGGCCTGCTTAAAATACCGATTTATCCCGTAAAAATGGCTGGTTGAAATAAAGATATAATTGGCTGTTGTATACCAACCGTTTTAAAGGTATTTTTGTAATATAGACAGTCAATATTTATTAAAATGATACTTTTAAACCTTAAACCGGACAGTGCTGTTCCATTATTCAGGCAAATAGTAACCCAGATAAAAGAGCTTATCGAAAATGATGTTGTTAAGCCGGGAAGCAAACTGCCTTCGACAAGAAGTCTTTCGGAAAAGCTGGGTGTAAACCGTTCAACGATTTATAAGGCATATGAAGAGCTATGGGCATTGGGATATATAGAAAGCCGGCCGGGCTCTTACTCTGTTGTCAGAAAACGTGTGGAGCTTGCTGAGGTTAACGGGAATAACACAGGAAGTATAATTCACTGGTGTAAAAAATCTTCTCCGGGTGCTCAAAAGATTTTTGATATGTTTGCAAAATCAAGGTCTGTAAATCCGGAAAGCATGAGATTAAAGGATATAATAAATTTAAGTCCGCTGCTTATGGATAACAGGCTTTTCCCAGCCGGGGAATTCAGGAAAAGCATGAACAGGGTTTTGAAGGATAACAGTGACGAGGTTCTTGACTACGGCGAACATCAGGGATACAAGCCATTAAGAGAATATATTGCAAACCGTCTTAGATCGCACAGTATAAGTACAACTGCAGAAGAAATACTTATTACAAACGGTTCTCAGCATGCAATTGACCTGATATTCAGGATGATGACTGTCCCCGGTGATACTGTAATTTTAGAAGAACCTACATATGCACTGGCAATTCCGCTGCTTAAACTTTTTGGGATAAAACCTGCAGGTATTCCAATGCTTGATACAGGCATGGACCTGAACTACCTGGATAAATATTTAAAGAAAAATAGAGCTGCTTTTCTTTACACAATTCCTAATTTCCAAAATCCGACAGGAACAACAACATCACAAATGCACCGTGAACAACTGCTTGGTATTTGCGAAAAATATAAACTGCCGCTTGTAGAAGATGGATTTGAAGAAGAAATGAAATATTTCGGGAAAGTTGTTTTACCGATAAAATCGATGGACAAAAATAAATGCGTAATATATTTAGGTTCATTTTCTAAGGTGTTATTTCCGGGTGCACGTATAGGATGGATTGCAGCAGGGAAAGAATGTATTGACAGGATACTTGCTATAAAAAGATTTACCGACCTGTCATCAAATGCAATTTCACAGGCAGCACTTTATGATTTTTGCCTGAACGGGCATTATGATATTCACATAAAAAGAATGCACAGGTTATTCAGTAAAAGAATGAGAACAGCACTGAAGGCACTTAAAAAATACATGCCTGAAAATAAAGTGATTTGGTCAGAGCCGGCAGGCGGATATTTGATCTGGCTAAAACTGAATAATATTAAAATTGATTCTGCAGAAATAAATAAAATATTTTTAAAACACGGTGTTATTGTTTCACCCGGAAAATTTTACTATTTAAAACAAAACAATGATATTTATTTCCGGATTTCTATTTCTACATTAAATGAAAAAGAAATTGAAACAGGAATGAAAAGACTTGGTGAAGCAATCACTAAATTATAAAACATAAATATATGCTGAACTTACAAAAAGGAATTATATACGGACCGGTTCACTCAAGACGGCTTGGTACATCCCTGGGTTTAAATATACTTGGCAGCCGCACTAAAGTATGCTCATTTGACTGCGTATACTGCCAATATGGATGGACAGGTGAATGGGAGAATGAAAGTAAAGATATACACTTGCCTGAACCGGATGAGGTAAAACAAGCTTTAACAAAGCGGCTGTCTGAAATCGATTATGAACCTGATTTTATTACTTTTTCAGGTAATGGGGAAGCTACACTGCATCCGCGGTTTTCTGAAATTGTTGATAAGGTTATCGAAGTGAGGGATAAATTCAGTCCATCTTCTAAAACTGCAATTTTATCTAACTCATCTGAAGTTTACAAAAAAGAAGTAAAGCAAGCTCTGCAAAAATTGGATGAAATAATCATGAAGCTTGATGCAGGCAATGCCGGTGTTTTTTCATATTATAATCAACCCAGAAAATATGTTGATTTAGATATAATAACTGAAGAACTGGCAGACATGAAGAATATTATTATCCAGACTTTATTTTGCACAGGAACATCGGGGAATTTTACAGATGATAATATTGCAAAATGGTTTGAGCGGATAAAAAAGATAAAACCGTCATTTGTTCAGTTATATTCACTTGACAGGGGATATCCTTCTGAATCAATCGGACAAGTAAGCATGGAAGAGCTGGAGAAAATTAAACTAATGCTCGAAAAAGAAAATATTAAAAGCTCTGTTTATTAAAAAGTTTAATTTATAAAGGTACTATAATCCTGTGTTTTATGGCGTAATGTGTTAACTCTACATTGGTATTCATGTTCATTTTTTCCATTACTCTTGTTCTATATGTACTTACTGTTTTGATGCTTAGTGAAAGCATTTTAGACACATCGGTAAGCGTATTGCCCGATGCCAGCAGGCACAAAACCTGGAATTCCCTGTCAGATAAATTCCGGTGAGGTAGTATCGAAAGGTCTTTTTCAACCGAAAATGCGATTGATTCAGCGAGTGAAGTAGTAATATACCTGCCGCCGTCATTTATTCTTTTAACAGCATTAACCAGCTCACCGGGAACGCTGCTTTTATTTAAATAACCTGCAGCTCCGGATTTAAGAGCAGTTAAAGCTACTTCTTCTTCGGGATGCATAGATAAAATAAGAATTTTCATTTCCGGTTTTTTTTGTCTCAATTCAATCAATACATCAAGACCGCTTTTGCCTGGCATTGTTATATCAAGGATTAACACATCCCAGTGTTTTTCATATAACTGCTGCATTAACTCTTCAGCATCAGATGCTTCACCCGTTACTTCAATTTCGGGGTCATCTGAAAGTATCTGTTTTATACCTCTTCTTACAACTGCATGGTCGTCTACTATAAATACTTCTATCATTTTAGTTTAATTTTTATTGCTTATTGGGATTACTGCCGAAACTTCAGTTCCGTTATTTAATTCTGATTTAATATACAATTCACCACCGGCCATCTCTGCTCTTTCGGTCATTCCTAAAATTCCTAATGAATTTGATCTCTCATGCCAGTTTGCTGTTAATCCTGAACCATTATCTTTTATCCTCATCTTGAGGATATTATTCTTTTCAATACAAATATTAACTGTTATTGATGTTGCATTGGCGTGCCTCGAAATGTTGGTAATAGCTTCCTGAAATATTCTGTATAAAGACGTTGACTGCTGTTTGTTGATGTTAACACCATTTTCAGGGAATATAAATTCGCATCTAATACCTGTTTTACTCTGATATTCTCTTAAATATCTTTCTATAGCAGGGAATAAACCAAGTTCATCTAATAATTTTGGCCTTAACCGTGAGCTTATTTTTTGAACAGTTTTAATAGTATCTTCAACTATTTCAGTGAGTGAAACAAGATTTTCCGTAAGTTTGATATTGTTTGAATTCTTTTTAGAAAGCCATGCAAGCTCAATTTTTATAGCAGTTAAAGACTGTCCAAGTTCATCGTGCAATTCCCTGGCAATTTTGGAGTTTTCTTCATCTCTAACTGTTTGAATTTTTTTAGCTAGCTGGCTAAGCTTCTCGCTTTTTTCTTTTAAGCTTACTTCTGCATTTTTTCTTTCAACTATTTCCTTCGATAATTCTTCGGTACGTTTCTTTACTTTATTTTCAAGACCTAATTGAAGCCTTTTAAATGCACTTAATAAAAATACTGTTGTAAAGAAAAAACCAAGACGCACTGCAGCATTCCAGAATTGGATAGCATCACTGCTGTATTTTGTACCGGCATAAATTTCTGCAATAAGCCAAATTGATGCAGAGAAAAATGAAAGTACCAATCCATAAGTTTTATTTGTATACCAGGCAACAAGTGTAATCGGTATTAAATAAAATATAGAAACGGAAATTTCCGCACCGGATCTAAAATCCAGAAACCCGATTATACCTGATATAATTATTCCGGTTAATAAAATGAAATATTTATACCAGTTTTTATTAGAGTTAATTGTAATCAAATGTGGTTATAGACTTAAAAATACGAAGAAATAGACTAAAAATCACGTATAAGCTTATTCTTTTCTACACTTCATAAGTTACTGTTTTTATGGGAGAAATGTTAAATAACAGGCATTGGTCTTGGATTTTTCCAATGTTGAGTCTATTTCTGTTTTATTAATATTTTTTTGCTCTGCTACTGAAAGTTATAAATTAAATGTAATCTTAACACCGGGATATTTATTAAAGTAAAATCCCATATTAAATTTTCTTGAATTCCATTCTTTAAGTACTTTTTCATTACAATGTGAAGCGGAGTATGAAGCATCAACAATTGCTAAGACCCAATTAACTGTGTAGCCAAGAAATGATATTATTTTTATTACATTTCCATTACTCTCGGATTTTTCACTCTCAGTTCCACCACCCACATTTCCAATAATTTGAAAAGGAGGAGACACAATGAAAGCAGTAACACACGAAATTGCAATTCCAAGCCGTACCGCACCATTTACAGTTTCACCATTATAGAATTGTCCTGCACCCGGTACAAAAAAAGATAATAATCCCGCATTGAACGGTTCTTTTAAACTTGGTTTTTTTATGACTGTATCCTGATAGAAGTTTGAAGTATTATCTTTTATTGTATATGTATTTATTTTGATTTGGGGGTAGCATATATTTTCCATTACAAGGAGAATAACAATAGATAAAAAAATATTTTTCATGCCTGTGTGTTTGTAAATCACAAATTAACAACAAAATACTAGGAAACAAATGAAAAATTATGGATTTAAAAGAATTGAAACTTATTTTTTAATACTGCTATTACAATTAATAAAAAATAGATGTTTAATTCATTTTTTGCGGTGTTAATAATATTTTCTTTAGGTTTTGCAAATATATCATGCAGCCAAAACAGAGATGGTGAGGATTTATCAAAATTGAAATATTCAGGAAAAATTACTGCTCCCGAATTTCCTTCGGGTGCAGAGTGGCTTAATACAGATAATCCAATTTCACTGAAGGATCTGAGAGGAAAGCTTGTACTTCTTGATTTCTGGACTTATTGTTGTATTAATTGTATACACATTATTCCCGATTTGAAAAAGCTTGAAGCAAAATATCCTGATGAGTTAATAGTAATTGGTGTACATTCAGCTAAATTTCTTACTGAACGCGGCACTGAAAATATAAGACAGGCAATACTGCGTTATGAAATCGAACATCCTGTTATAAATGATAAAGATTTTGTTGTGTGGAATAATTATACTGCACATGCATGGCCTACGACTGTATTGATAGACCCAAACGGAAAAATAATTAAGATGGATACCGGTGAAGGTGTGTTTGAAGTATTTGACCCAATAATTTCTGCAGCTATAAAAGAATACGATGAAGCAGGGATAACATTGAACCGCGGGCATCTTGAATTTGCACTGGAAAAAAATAAGACTCCGAAATCTTTACTTTCATATCCGGGCAAAATTGCAGTGGATGAAAAAACTTCACGTATATTCATTACCGATTCAAATAATAACAGAATACTGATATTTAAAATAAGTGATGCAATAGACGAGGTTACAATTGAAGAAGTTATTGGCACAGGGATGAATGGTATAAAAGACGGTTCCTATACAGAAGCGGAATTCTTCCGGCCGCAGGGTATAACATATCATAATGACAAATTATATGTAGCTGATACTGAGAATCACCTTATCCGTGAAATTGACCTGAACACAAAACAGGTTAAAACCATTGCCGGACTTGGATATCAATCACGCGAATGGGGCGTAATAAACGGTAAAGCTTCTGAGACTGCATTAAATTCGCCCTGGGACCTGATAGTAATTAACGATGCACTGTATATTGCAATGGCCGGTAATCATCAGTTATGGAAGATGGATTTGAAAACCAGCACAATCAGTACCTATGCAGGCAGCGGCAGGGAAAATATTTATGACGATGCACTTCTTGAAAGCGCACTTGCACAACCAAGCGGTATTACATCAGATGGGAAAAAAATATATTTTGCCGACAGTGAAGTTAGTGCAATTCGTTCCGCAGACTTAGATGAAAACGGGAAAATAAGCACCATAGTTGGCCTGGGATTATTTGTATTCGGTGACGTTAACGGCAAAGGTGAAACTGTAAGGCTTCAGCATCCTATAGGTGTAGTTTATAATCCTGCCGATAACTTGCTGTATGCAGCAGATACTTATAATAATAAAATAAAAGTTATAAATCCTGTGACTAAGGAGAGCAATACATATTCAGGAACCGGAGTTGCAGGAAACAGGAATGGAACTGATGGGCAATTCAATGAACCAAACGGCCTGGCAATCTTAAACGGTAAACTTTACATTACAGATACAAATAACAATTTATTGAGAGTAATAGATATGGCGACAAAAGAAGTTAAAACTGTAAAGATAAAAAATCCGGATAAATTGATGGCAAATATTAAACAGGATGTAAAAAAGAAGATACAGAATGCAGTTAAGCTTGAACCGGTAATGTTAAAATCCGGTGATGTAAAATTAAGATTTAATTTCAAACTGCCTGAAGGTTATCATATAAATCCTGATGCAATGCCGCAAATAAGTGTGTCATCGGATGGTAAGCTCACAGATGAACTTGCAAAAGACTTGGATACTAAAGAACCTGTTTTTGAAGTACCGGTAAAGCTCAATGCCGGTAATGGAAATCTAAATATTGAATTACTGATATATTATTGTGATACGGAAAATGCAGGCATTTGCAAATTCAAAGACCTGTTCTTCGAACTCCCTGTTAACAGTACATCTGAAGGTGAAAACACAGCTAATATAAATTATGAATTGAATTAATTATAGAATTATATCATATTGAACTAATGAGGTAGGGCAGAAGGTAATTCTCTGCCCTTTTTTATTGTATAATTTAATTTACAGATATTAATACGACTACTAAATTATAAATTTATGGAAACTTCAGAAATAAATAAAACAAATAAGAACATACCTTCCGGGTCGTCCGAATCCAAAAAACTAAAAGCCCTGATTGAGCACTCAGATGTAATGTTATGGTCTGTAAAAGAAGATGAGACAGGTGAATATTTTTATGAACAGGTAAATGAAGCTTTTGCATTGACATCAGGCTTAAAACCAATTGATTACAACAGTAAGAATATAAAAGATGTAAATACTGAAGAAGAAATTACAGACATAAAAAAACTTCTGGCACGTGCTAAAAAAAATGGAGTTTATAATTATCATAAAGAACGGACTGTTGGCAGTGAAAAAAAATATTATATACAAAGAATAATTTATGTATCAGGTGAAGGCAATCAGGACTATTATATAGGCTCAGGAGTAGATGTAACTGAACTTATTCTGACTGAAGATAAACTCCGTATATCAGAGAAGAAATATCTTGACCTTGCCAAGTATGCGCCTCTTGCAATTACACGTGTTAATATCGAAGCTGATAAGTTTGAATTTGTAAATGATGAATTTGTAAGATTAAGCGGTTATACAATGGATGAATACAACTCACTTGAAAGGGAAAATTATTTAAAACTGCTTTATGAAGAAGACAGGGATGGTTTAGTGAAAAGCTATGAAAATTGGATGCTAAACGGGTATAAAGGAATATTCAGATATGAATACAGGTTTATTAATAAGCAAAACAGGATTCTCTGGCTGGATGTTTTCTTTCACGGTGAGGCGGATGAAGCCGGGAAAGTACGTACCATTAACCAGATATATATTGATATCACAGACAGAAAATTATCAGAGGAAAAAGTAAATCTTCTTGCTCACGCACTTGAAAGCACCGCAGAAATGATAAGTATAACCGACCTGAACAATTGTATTATATTTGCAAACAAAGCTTTTCTTCAAGGTTATGGCTATACAAAGGAAGAAATAATTGGCAAAAACATTAAGATACTCGGTTCAGACAGGAATGAGCAAAACATACACACAGATATTCTTTATAGTACAATTGGAGGAATCTGGTCAGGTGAGCTTTGGAATAAAACTAAAGACGGAAATGAATTTCCGGTACTTTTAAATACATCACGGATATTTGATTCCAATGGCAGGGTAGTTGGTTTAATTGGTGTGGCTGTTGATATTTCTGAAAGAAAGAAGATGGAAGAGAAGCTCAGGCATATGTTGAAGGAAAAAGAGATATTATTGAAAGAAGTATATCACAGAGTAAAGAATAATTTGCAGGTAATAAACAGTTTGCTTCATATCCAGTCACACGAAATAAAAGATAATGCTGCAAAAGAAATGATTAAAGAAGCACAAACAAGAATAAAATTAATGTCAGGTATTCATGAAAAACTTTACAGAACAAAAGACTTTACAAAGATAGATTTTTCCGGGTATATAAAAGACCTGACAGATAACTTAAAAAGTGCCTATCCGGTAAATGAGAAGCAAATCAATTTAATAATTGAATCCCATGATATTAATCTTGGCGTCGATAAAGCTATTCCCTGTGGATTAATAATTAACGAGCTTGTATCAAATGCCTATAAATATGCCTTTGAGGGAAAAGATAAAGGCAGTATTTTTATAAAATTATATACTGATGAAACCGGAAAATATGTACTTGAAGTACAGGATGACGGAATTGGTCTTCCCCAAAAAATAGATTTTCGAGAAGCAGATACACTTGGAATGTCACTTGTTACAACCCTGACCAGTCAGATGGATGGAGAGATCGAAATGATAAATAAAAACGGTGTGAAATTCATAATTAAATTCAATTAATGAAAACAATACTTATAAGTGATGTACAGGAAGCAGTACCGTACATAGAAAAGTCACAAGTTGTGGCATTTCCGACAGAAACGGTATATGGTCTTGGTGCAAATACTTATGATGAGAAAGCAATTAATAAAATATTTGAAGCGAAAGGACGGCCTCAGGATAATCCGCTTATTGTTCATATAGCCGATAAAAAACAGGTGAATGTTCTTGCTGTAGAAGTTAATAGTGTGGCTAAGAAGATTATTAAAGAATTTTTCCCGGGACCTATTACTATTATATTAAAGAAGAATGAAATTATTCCTGATAATGTTACGGCAGGACTTGATACAATTGCAATCAGGATGCCTGCATCAAAAATTGCCAGGGATTTTATAAAAGCATGTGACGTACCGATTGCCGCACCGTCTGCCAATCTATCCGGTTCACCTTCACCAACACAGTTTACACACGTAATGCAGGATTTTGCAGGGAAGATACCGTGCATTATAATTGGTCCTCCTTCGCAGTACGGATTGGAATCAACTGTACTCGATTGTACAACTGAAAAGCCCGAGATACTGCGCCCCGGAATTATTACAGCGGAAGATCTGAAAAAAGCCGGCATTGATGTGATTAACAGCTATTCTTTTTTCAAAGATGGTATTGTAAAAAGCCCGGGACAGAAATACAGGCATTATGCTCCCAAGGCTAAAGTAAAAATATATTCAGGAAGCAAAGATATTAAGCCTGACTCGGCTTTTATAGGTATTACTGCACTTGATAAAAAAATACAGGAGCAATTTAAAAAACTAAAAATTTGCAAAAATCTTCTTGAATATGCAAAGAATTTATTCTCATTTTTCCGTGATTGTGATGAAAAAGGGATTCAGTTTATTTATGTGCAGAAAGTAGAAGAGAAAGGAATAGGAATGGCAATAATGAACAGATTAAAAAAAGCAGTGGGGTAGTTTATAAGGTTTATAAGGAAGAAACTAATTGCGAGCTCATACATAAACGAAAAGCATTATTGAATTGAAGAACTGTTAATAAACGGAAAATCTCACAAAGTAAGAAAAGCGAAGCGGGTACCCTCTGGGTCATCCCATGATGATGGAGATTTATAAGGTTTGTAAGGTTTGTAAGGTTTATAAGAACTACACTCTCATTCTTAAATTTTCCTTGGATTCCTGTGGGACAAACTAACACCTGACATACCTCTGAAAACTCACAACTCTCTGAACTCTCTGAACTCTCTGAACTCTCTGAACTCTCTGAACTCTCTGAACTCTCTGAACTCTCTGAACTCTCCGAACTCATTCGTACCATCTTCTTATGACAAATCTATCGCCATTGCCTGTATCATAGTCATTAACGGGTGTTCTTGATTCCATTAATCTTTCAATTGTTTGAAGTAAATCAGTTTTTACAACTCCACCCATTGATAAAGAGCTTTGTATTGCAGTTATTTCATCATAAACATAGATAACATGTCCTTTCCAAACCATCATATCAAGAGGCTTTACAATGTTAAATATTTCATCAGCACTTTTGCCTTCAATATTTACAGGTGAACCGTAATTAATCAGCTTGCTTGTATTTCTTTCAGTATATCCGTTTGTAGCTTCATACATCAATCCTGAACAATCACAGCCCTTTAATATCCACAAAGATTTCATTTCATCGCTTAGCTGTGAAGACGGTATGTAATATTCAAGCAGCTTGCTAACACCTGAGATATAATTTCCACCCCAGACATATTTTGAGCCAACAGCTCTATCTAAACATCTGTATATTTCTTTCTTTGAGGGCAATTCAGGTTTTATATATACCGGTTTTTCCGTTTGAACTTTTACAAATCTTTTGTCAATATATAGGTCAGCATTATAAACATATGAATCACATTTAACATGTAATATTTCATTACCATCATTATTAATTACATCAAGAATTTCAAATATAGTACCCGGGAAAGCAACAAATTCCATTTCGCGTATCAATCCCTGGTTATCAGTGGGAATTGACTTACCATCAGCTCCACCAAAAACTGCTGAAAAATCCGGTGAATTTAAAACAGGGGTAGGTGATATTGATACAGCATATTGCTGTGAATACATATTGTTTGTCATTAAAAATATGCCAATTGTGATAAGTATTATATAAATTTTCATTGTAAGAAAAATATCCATAATTCAATAAAAAGTAAATAGCAGTTACAATATAGTTATGTAACACATTGTTTTACTTTTAACTTCTTAAGTCACCTTACGCAAATTACAAATCAATTTGTTAACGAAAGAGATAAACAGGTAATTTCAGTTTAAGACCTCACCCCCATCCCCTCTCCTGACCGCTTCGCTAGGAGAGGGGGATTTTAAAATTTTTTTCCTCAACGTTTTGGACAGATGTGGTTTTTATCCCTAAATTAACATGCATTTTCCATATTAATTTTGAAAAATCTGCTATATATTATATAAATGAATTTATCATTTAATATTCTGCAAAATCTTTTAATATAAGTATTATGAAAAAAATAAAATTACTAATATCAATATTTGTATTTCTAATTGCTTTGGTTAATGTTTATGCAGGTGGTATTCCGTTTCAGATAGCAAACGGTGAATTGAACGTAGTTCCTGATGTGATGAATAATTTTAACGTTTTATCATGGGATGGTTCTGTTAAAACATTCAATATTGATACTGATTCATTTCCTGTATTTCCCGGTTTTCCAAAACATATCTCCGGTAATTCCATTGAGGGAAGTATATACTGCAATATGGATGCAGACAGTGATTTAGAAATTGTTTTTTGCATTGGTTATACAATCCAGGCATGGAATAAAGACGGTTCGAATGTAACCGGTTGGCCCGTAACAGTATCGTCATATGCTCTTGAAGGTTCACCATCATTCGGTGATATAGATGGTGACGGGCAGGGTGAGATTGTTGCTACAAGCCATGGGTTAACTTCAGGCGGATTTATTTATGCTTATGAAAAGAATGGTACACCTGTTACAGGATTCCCAATCAACCATGGCTATACATCCCGTACTCCTGTGCTTGCGGATATGGATAATAACGGTTCATGTGAGATAATTGTAAATAAAAGGTTAAGCTCTGCAGGAGAAGTATATGTATATAAAAGTGATGGGACAATTTTAACCGGTTGGCCAAAACCCATAAATCATGTGCCGGCTTCTAGTGCTGCTGTTGGAGATGTAAATGGTGATGGAAGTCCTGATATCATTATGGAATCATACTCATCTCTTTATGCCTGGAAAGCAAACGGAGATTTGCTGAACGGTTTTCCGTTCATGATGCCAAATGGAGATGTAAATTCTTATTCATCTCCGGTTCTCGCCGATTTTGACGCAGATGGCAAAAAAGAAATTGTTTTTGGTACACATTCATTAAGCGGCGGCGGCTTTGTGTATGTTTTAAATTATAATGGAGTAGTACAATCGGGCTGGCCAAAAACTACAAGTTATTGGATATATGGTCCCCCCTCAGTTGGATTTATTGACAACGATAATATTCTGGATATTGCTGTAGGTGACCAGGTCATTTCCGGTACACCTGTCGATTATATATATGCCTGGAATAAGAACGGCACGCCTCTTGCCAATTTTCCGGTTGGACCAGTAAATGCTATAAATAACCAGGTTTCTCTTGGTGATATTGATAATGACGGATTTACAGAGTTAATAATTGATGATAATTCAACATCAACATCAGGAATAGGAAAATATCTCGCTTTTAATCATGACGGTACTCCGGCTGCCAACTTTCCGATATTTACCACAGGTGCAACATTTTTTGTTACACCTTCACTTGTTGACCTGGATGGAAACAGCACACTTGATTTAATTGGAGCAGGTAAAGAGGGTGTCAATTTTACAAATGTGTATGTATGGAATCTGGGTGTGAGCTTTAATGTATCTAAGATATATACTCCTATGTGGCAGTATAATACAAGACATAACGGAGTGTATGGTGATGTTACTCCTGTTGGGATAACTTCAAACCAAAATACAAATCCTGTGAAATTCAGCTTATGTCAGAATTATCCTAACCCGTTTAATCCAACAACAATTATCAATTATCAATTAGCAAAGAACAGTGATGTAAAGCTGGTAATATTTGATATTACAGGAAAAGAAATAGCTGTGCTTGTAAATGAAGAGCAGATTACAGGAAGCTATAATGTTGAATGGAATGCTTCTAATTATGCAAGCGGAGTATATTTCTATTCTCTTGAAGCAGGTAGTTTCAAAGAAACTAAAAAGATGATTTTAATTAAGTAGAGAATCCGGCAGCAATAACCAAATAAGTGAAATAAATCAATTAATAATAAACTTTAGGAGAAAAAAGAATCAAATGAAAAACAAGAAACTTACTTTAGCAGTTTCTACAATATCATTTATTCTTATCTTTTCAACAATATTATATTCACAGAATAAATCAAATATTCCTGTAAACGGTAAGGGTCATCCGGCTTTAGGTCCGGAAAAAACGACCAATATACCTGTTAAAAATATATCACCTGAGGTAACAGCTCTATTGCAGCAGCAAAGGCAGGCGAAATTATCAGGTGATAACAATGCAGTACTTAATTTACAGAGACAATTAGATGCTTTAACCGGAGATGGATACACGACCGCTAACCTTGTTAGTGCAGGTACAGGACATTTTTTAGACCCCGGCACCGATAATATAGTCAACTCCTTGATAGTCACTTCAAACGGAAATATGAAAGCGTTTGCTTTTGCAACCGAACAACGCGGCCCTAATGCAGGAAGAATATGGGCTGCTTGTGGGTATAGCCCTACATCATTATATGCACCCGATACTATACGAGTATATTATTCAGATAATGGGGGATTAGCCTGGAGTGAAAATTCAATTTGGATTCCGGGAGGAATTTCAAAAATAAATTCATATGATATGGATATGGAAATCATGGAGTACAATACAGGTAATAAGTATGTATGGATAACAATAGGTTTAAAAGATAATCAAGGTCAAGAATATGCTGCCATATTAATAATACAGACTCCAACACCCGCCGGTGGTTTTTATAGCTTAACGTGGCCCGGTGGTACTAACAATACCAGCGTTTACCATCCAAGAATTACATCTGATAATGCTAATTACCCGACTTCACAGAGCTGGAATTTTATTATTGCTTCAAGAGATACGATTACCCCTAATGGTTTAAAGTTCTGCGAAAAATTTGTTAAATGTACTAATCCGTTTACTACTGCACCTACTTTAACTTATAAAGCCAGTGCGTACTGTATTGATAAAAGCTTTGGAAGCGGTAGTCACATTTGGCGTAGCACATATGATATAGGTTGTTTTCGAAATGGAGGAAATGATTCGATTATAGTTGTAGAATCTGATTTACCCGATACATCAATAATTTATGCCTGTAAATCCGGTTTAAGTCCTGAAGTAAGCGGTGCTTACAACTTTGCTTCAATGGATGGCGGAGTAACTACATCAAATTGGAAAAGGGCTGTTAGGGTAGTTTGTAATGGAAACAAAAATATTATGATTGCATACAGGTCAAATTATCAGAATATCGGTGACTGGGATATAAGATATGCCTATTCTACCAATGGTGGATTAAATGCCTCCTCGTGGAATAATGGTTATATTGACGGAACACGAAGCACTATGCTTTTTCCTCGAAATCCTGATTTAGTTGGCTTAAGAGGTTCGGATTCATACAAATGTTCTTATATGGAATTTATTAACGGTGCAAACAGAGACAGTGCCATGCTCGCAAGCGCACCAAATGGTGTCTGGAATACTCCACAGAAAGTTAGTTTTTCCGATGCTAGTGGTGTAGTGGAAGTGCATGCAGGTTACAGATTTGTTAATAATGATAGCTGTATTGTATTATGGTCGCAGTATCCAAACTTCTTGTGGTCTGCAACAGGATGCAGCGGTCTACAGATGATAGGAATTAATAACAATGGTAATACATTACCTAAGACATATTCACTCGAACAGAATTATCCAAATCCATTTAATCCAAAGACAATTATCAATTATCAATTGCCAATTAGCAATTATGTAAAGCTTTATGTTTATGATTTAATGGGAAGAGAAGTTTGTGTACTGGTAAATCAAAAACAAAATGCAGGAACATATGAAGTTGAATGGCCTGCCCCTTCGGGGAATGCTTCTGATTATGCAAACGGAGTATATTTTTATACAATTCAGGCAGGTGATTTCAGAGATACAAAAAAAATGATACTTGTCAGATAAGCTGTAATTCTTTTTACAAAAGGGGCTGTCTTAAAAGGCAGCCCTTTATTGTTTGAAGTATAAAGTGAACTTAATATGCCTTGCTGATACTATCAAATCTGTTTAATATTAATTATGGAATGTCTTAAATATAATAATCAGATGATATATATCCGGAAAAAAATGTAACCCAGTGGGATTAAACATTAAACATTAAGTAAAAGGAATCGGAAATGGAATACGTAATTGGAATCTTTCTTGGTATTGGTCTTGCAGCTAGCAGCGGCTTCAGAGTTTTTGTACCTTTGCTTATAGTTAATATTGCATCTCTAGCCGGTATGGTGAATTTAACGAGCGGTTTTGAATGGATGGGCTCATGGAGTGCATTTGCAGTTTTTCTTACGGCAACTACGGCAGAGATTGGAGCATATTATATTCCCGTAATTGATAATGCCTTAGACACAATTGCAATTCCGCTAGCTGCTATTTCAGGTACATTGCTCTCAATTGCATTTATGACGGATTTTCCACCTATGGTAAGATGGACGCTCGGAATAATTGTAGGCGGAGGCGGTGCAGCTATAATAAAAACCGGGTCAAGTATAGTAAGACTCAAATCTACAGCTTTTACCGCCGGCTATGCAAATTGGATCGTTGCTACATTTGAACATATTGTTTCAGCCGTACTTAGCGTACTCACCATTCTCATCCCTATTGTAACAGGTTTTGCTTCTGTATTGTTAATTGGTTATTTCAGCTTCAGACTAAGTAAGAAACTAAGAACTCATCGATGAATGCTGTGGTGTAATTATTACTATACAAATAAGCGAAAACCTTATTTTTCAAATCCATAATAGTCTTTATACGGGGGAAAGCAATATTATACACTGTATAATATCACGTGTGTTTAATGATTTTCTTGAACGTTTTTCCTTCATTAATTGCATAAATGTAGATTCCGGTAGCTGAATCGGCTGAAATAAATTGATTCATAGAAAAAATTCCTGTATTTTTGAATTACTTAATATTTCTTTAAAAATTTATAGTTAATTTAGTCACGTGTTAGTCACGTGTTTCAACTAAGAGGTAAATACTAAGTAGTATATTTTTCAGCACGGAGAAATGGGTGAGTGGCTGTCCGAAGTACTCCTTTGGAGAAACCAATCCCGCCTGCCTACAGTAGGCAGGAGTGCTCGGGACTAAACCGTCGTAAAGAGGTTGTGTGTTCTTATTAATTTTATTCTGTTTTCCACTATTTCGTTAGTTCATCCGGAGAGATGGGTGAGTGGCTGAAACCAATCCCGAGTGCTCGGGATTAAACCGTCGTAAAGAGGTTGTGCGTTCTTATTAATTTTATTCTGTTTTTCACTATTTCGTTAGTTCATCCGGAGAGATGGGTGAGTGGCTGAAACCAATCCCGAGTGCTCG
>RPQH01000060.1 GCA_003820375.1 Ignavibacteriota bacterium | reverse complement strand
TGGTTCTACCACCATTTGCAATATAAGGCTTTCCTTGTTTATCTGGAAAATCGAAATTTATAAACCATTTTTTAAACAATAAATCCGATAGAATATATAATGTTCTTATATCTAAATTTCCGAAAGGTAGTAATGATAATTCATTGTAACATAGTTTGCTAAATTTTTCTTGTAAAATTTCTTGCAGTACAGTGCGCCGTTCATTGTATTTGTATATTTTCTTTGCTAATTCTATAAGTTTTTGTTCATCTCTTACCTTATCACTAGTATAAATTATTTTTTCTATATATTTGTTAGGTGATAAGTTATAACCGTTCTTTTTAATTTCATCATTTAATACAGATTTTGAAAAACCAACTATATTCTCATAATCCCCGTTAATTCTTCTCCATTTATGATATTGGTGAATAATTTTATTAATGTCTTCACTAGTTAATACTCTATGGTTTAAATCAATCATTGTTCCTAATTTCCTAGCATCGATTAAAAGCAATTCATTTGTTCTATCTCTTAATTGCTCTGTTTTTTGCTTGTTTCTTGTAATTACCCATATGCTTACACCTATTGCAGTATTATAAAATAAATTACTAGGTAATGTAATAATACAATCGACAAGATTATCATCTATTAATCTTTTTCTTATGGGGCTGTCACCAGTATTTGTCGCAGATAAAGAAGAATTACTTAAAACAAAAGCGGCGTAGCCATTACGATTTAAATGATGGATGAAATGTTGAACCCAAGCAAAATTGGCATTTCCTACAGGTGGTACACCAAATTTCCATCTTACATCATCGCGTAAAAGTTCGCCTTGCCAGTCGCTGTCATTAAATGGCGGGTTAGCCATTATAAAATCAGCTTTCAAATCAGGGAATTTATCATCTGTAAATGAATTAGCCCATGCAATATTTGCATCAATTCCGCGTATTGCAAGATTCATTTTTGCAAGCCGCCATGTTGTTTGGTTCGATTCCTGTCCATATATAGAAACATCTCCGATTCTACCACCATGTGATTCAACAAACTTTTCACTTTGTACAAACATACCTCCTGAACCGCAGCATGGGTCATATATTCTGCCCTTTAAGGGTTTTATCATTTCTACAATCAATTTTACAATACATTTAGCAGTATAAAATTGTCCGCCTCGTTTGCCTTCGGCATCTGCAAACTGTCCGATAAAATATTCATAAACTTTACCTAATATATCTTTCTTCCTACTCTCTGCATCTCCAAGACCTATTGTACCAATTAAATCAATTAGCTCACCAAGCCGCTGTTTATCAATCTGTTCACGTGCATAATTTTTAGGTAGTACACCTTGTAATTCGGTATTATCCCTTTCAATACCATCCATAGCATCATCAATCAATGTACCAATAGTTGGCTGTTTAGCATTCTTTAAAAGGTAAGTCCAACGTGATTCAGGCGGCACCCAAAAAACATTTTCAGCACGGTATTCGTCAGGGTCTTCCGGGTCATATCCTTCACTTACTTTTTCCAATAATTTAGTATGTAATTCTTCAAAAGAATCGGAAATATATTTAAGAAAAATCAGCCCCAGTACAACGTGTTTATATTCTGCGGCATCAATATTGTTACGCATTTTATCCGCGGCACGCCATAGCTTATCCTCAAAATCAAGGTTATCACCGTTAGTTTTTTTCTTTTCAGCCATATTATTGTAATGTTAAGATAGGATATAATAATTTAAGCGATAAACAAATTAAAATACATGCTTTTCGCTGTCATAATGATTCACAGACAGGAGTGTCTGTGCTACCTGTTAATTTGCAGTAACACGGTTACTGCACTCCAAAACTTCTCTCTTGTAGAACCTTTTTTCTATTTCTTTTAATTATTAAGTTGAATATCCTTATGGAAAATATAATGTTTAACATTCAAATATTAATATTATGTATCAAAGAACAAAATACGATTTAAAGCAGGAACTTAACCTGATAAAAGAAGCAGGGTTATTTAAAGATGAAAGAGTAATTCTTTCAGACCAAAAGGCGTGTATTGAAGTTACTTATCCGCCGGGCTCACAGGCAAAAAAGGTCCTGAATTTCTGTTCTAATAATTATTTGGGACTTGCTAACCATCCTAAAATTATTGATGCTGCTATTGATACATTAAAAACTCATGGCTTCGGTTTATCTTCTGTCAGGTTTATTTGCGGTACTCAGGATATACATAAAAAGCTTGAACAGGTTATTGCTGATTTTTATGAGACGGATAACACTATTTTATACACTTCCTGTTTTGATGCAAACGGGGGGTTGTTCGAAAGCATTTTAGGACAGGATGATGTTATTATTACAGACCTGCTTAACCATGCAAGTATTATCGATGGTATCCGTTTATGTAAAGCAAGAAGACTGATATATGACCACTCGGATATGAAATCGCTTGAACAAAAATTACAGCTTGCAAGAGAAGGAGCTGATATCTGGGATTCAACAGGACTTGAACACAGACCAAATCCTGCAAAGAATATTATGATAGCAACCGATGGAGTATTTTCAATGGATGGAGATATTGCAAAGCTCCGCGAGATAGTTGACCTTGCATATAAGTATGATGCAATGGTAATGGTAGATGATTCGCATGCGACAGGATTCCTTGGCAAGCATGGCAGGGGAGCACTGGAATACTGCGGCGTTCTTGGTGAAGTGGATGTTATTACTTCAACACTCGGCAAAGCAATGGGAGGAGCATCCGGCGGATTTACAACAGGCAGAAGAGAAATTATTCAACTGTTAAGGCAAAGGTCGCGTCCGTATTTGTTCTCAAATACAGTAGCTCCGGCGATAGTAGGTGCTTCTTTAACAGTATTTGAAATATTAAAGGAAAGCGATGCATTGCGTGAGAAGCTTGAGCTTAACACAAAGTATTTCCGTGAGAAAATGAAAGCATTGGGATTTGATTTAATCGATAGCGTTCATCCGATAGTACCGGTGTTATTCAGAAAATTTGATAATGATGCACATCTTGCAACGACAATGTCGAAGGAATTATATAATGAGGGAATATATGTGATTGGATTCTCATATCCGGTAGTACCAAAAGGACAGGCAAGAATAAGAGTGCAAATATCTGCCGCTCATGAAAAAGACCATTTGGATAAGTGCATAGAAGCGTTTGAATCGGTAGGGAAGCGGTTGAAAGTCATCTAAACGAAGTAACAAATTGCGAGCTCAAACTTAGTTCGTAAAGTTTATAAAGTTATTAAGGTTTGTAAAGAAAAAGGTTATTTGAAATTAAAGGAAAGCGAAGCAATCCCTAGGATGATACGAAAGAATGTCAATGAACGGAATAAGAAATTAACAATTTAACAGAGAACAATAATTGAATGGGTGTATTCAACAAAAGATATTATGTTTATATCTTAACAAATAAGAGTAACAAAATATTGTATACCGGCTATACTTGTAATTTGCAAAGAAGAATATCAGAACATAAATTTAAGGTATTTGATGGCTTTACTAAAAAGTATAATGTTAATAAGCTTGTTTATTATGAAATTGTAAAAACTGAGGAAGATGCAAAAGATCGTGAAAGACAAATAAAAGCGGGCTCTAGGAAGAAGAAAGTAGAATTAATAGAATCTATTACCAAGGAATGGAATGATTTATCTAATGCGATGGAGATATTGGTTGGGAAAGAAGGAATGATATAATTATTATATTTTGTTCTTTATAATAGAATGATTTTATTGATTATAAAGCTATTTGATATTTGTTTATTATAGATTTTTCGTTCCATTGATGGGATTGCTTCGCTTTCCTTTAATTTTAGATAATTTTTTTCTTTACAAACTTTAATAACTTTATGAACTTTACGAACTAAGTTTGAGCTCGCAATTTGATGTGAGCGATATATTATGAAAATCTATAAATACATATTAAAAGCACATTTTGCTCCGTTTATTATCTCGTTTTTTATAGTTATTTTTGTATTTACATTCCAGTTTATCATGAAATTTATCGATAATTTAATCGGTAAAGGGTTAAGCTGGTGGATAATTTCGCAGCTGATTGTTCTAAACTTAGCATGGATGGTTACATTAGCGGGTCCTATGGCCGTTTTAATAGCCACCCTTATGGCTTTTGGTTCTTTGTCATCTACAAACGAAATTACTGTAATGCAATCATCGGGTTTGAGCCCTATTAAAATGATGATACCGGTACTGATATTAGCAGGCTTATTATGCTACGGCTTAATTGAGTTCAACAATAAAATTTTACCGGAAGCGAATCACCGGACCCGTGTTTTAATGACAGATATACAGCGGACGCGTCCCACATTTGTTATTGAACCGGGAAGATTCAGCGATGATATAAGCGGGTATAACCTTCTTGCAAAAAAAACTTATCCGGAATCAAACAAGCTTGAAGGTGTATATATAATAGATAACTCTAACCCGTTATCATCGAATATCCTTACAGCGGAACGGGGAGAAATAAATTTCTCTCATGATTATTCCAAAGTGATACTTGACCTTTACGATGGTGAGATACATCATCTTGGTAAAAAAAACGCATATGAAGATTACCGCAAGGTAAAGTTTGCTCATCATATAGTATCGATTGATGCACAGGGATTTGGATTTTCGAGCTCGGATGAAAATGCTTTTTCAAGAGGAGACAGGGAGTTAAGTTCCGATTCAATGAGACAAATTATAAGCCGTCTCAAGTCTGATTTTTACAGCGATAAAAATACAACTATAAAATCGATACAGGCATTGGTACTTGACTTCAGGAATATAAAGTTTGATGTTTCCAAACTTGATTCAACGGAAGCAAAAAGCAATGAGATGTTTGTCAAATCATTGATGAACAAATACAAAGGGTTCAAATCAAAGCTGCAGGGTATGAAGCAGGCAGAACGCTCGACACAAAAGCAGATGGATACATACCAGGTAGAAATAGATAAGAAGTATTCAATTCCATTTGCATGTGTAGTGTTTGTATTGATAGGCGCACCGCTGGGAATAATTACACGCAAGGGAGGCTTTGGAATAGCAGCAGGAATGAGCTTAGGATTTTTTTTGTTATATTGGATATTCCTGATAGGAGGCGAGAAGCTGGCAGACAGGGAGTTTTTAAGCCCGTTTCTCAGCATGTGGTCTGCTAACTTTATATTAGGTTTTATTGGATTGTATTTAACATTCAAGAGCTCAATGAATTTCGGAAAATTGTTCAGGAAAATAAGATTTAGAAAACAGCCATGAATGAGTTTGTCAAGCCCCGGGCAACAGGTGTTCGCCCAACCCCGCCAGGTTCGAAAGAAAGCAGCGGTTAGTGAATTGCCTGTGTGATCCGGGTCGCTTGGCATTTTTATTTAATCTTTCAATTATAAAATGCCCAAAACTAAATGCTCACTTGTTGGACTAGGCGGTATAGCCCAGATAGCACATTTACCTTTATTGTCTAAAATGAATGACGTTGAGTTGGTTGCTGTGTGTGATATTGAAAAGTCAAAAGCCAAATCAATTGCTCAAAAATATAATATACCGCAATATTATAGCAACTACGATGAGATGCTGAAAAATTCTGAAAGTGAATGTATGATTGTGACTGCTCCCACTAATTTCCATAAAGAACTTTCTATAAAAGCATTTGATTATGGTTTACATGTTCTTGTGGAGAAACCACTGGCAAGATATTACGAGGAAGGAAATGATATTGTTGAGGCGGCAAAAAGAAGCGGTAAAAAACTGATGATAGGTATGAATAACAGGTTCAGACCGGATTTTATGATGCAGGAAAGCTTTATTTCTGCAAAAGAACTTGGTGATATTTTTTATATCAAAACAGGGTTTCTTAAAAAAAGAAGCACTACTGAGAACTGGTCAGTTAAGAAAGAATCTGCAGGCGGTGGTGTGTTTATGGACCTCGGTATTGTTGTTCTTGATATTGCTTTGTGGATGTTGAAATATCCTAAAATCAGAAGTGTGAATGCAGCTAATTATTACCATGCATTTAAAAGTGTGGAAGATTCTTCTTTTGTTATGCTGAGATTTGATAATGATGCTACAGTTTCTCTTGAAGCAAGCTGGTCTTTGCTGAGAGAAGAAGACCTCTTTTATTGTAATGTATATGGAACCGAAGGAAGCTCATGCGTCAATCCGCTGAAGATATTTAAGAAGATGCACGGTACTTTAATGAATGTTACTCCGTTAAAGATAGAAAACCCAACGAATATATTTAAACGTTCTTATGAATATGAGCTGAAACATTTTATAAATGCAATTCAGAATAATACCGGTATTATTTCAGGCGGGGAAGAAGCGTTAATAAGATTAAAAATTACTGATGCAATATATAAATCAGCAAAAACAGGAAAAGAAGTGTTTTTTAAGTAAGGAATATTCAGAAACCTCACCCCTCCTGTTAACACAGGACAAGCTAGCCCATGCCCCGGGAAGAGAGGGGAGATTCGATTGATTTGAAATCCGAAGGGATGATATTATGGTTAGATAAATCAAGATAAAAGGGAATAGTCACGTAGTGACGCAACATATTAGAAAATTTACAAACAGAATAATTTGGCAAAAGATATTTATTCAATAGGAGTGATTGGTGCGGGTACAATGGGAAGCGGTATAGCTTCTGTATCTGCATTGCATGGCTATAAAACATATGTATATGATGTGAACCGTCACGCTTTAACAAAAGCGCATGCAATCATTGCAAGGGGATATGATACTCTTGTTGAAAAGAATAAAATTGATGTCAAGGAAAGAAAAAGAAGCGAAGCATCATTATATTATATTTCAGATATTGAAGAAATGGCCGGATGCGGTTTAATAATAGAAGCAGCCGTTGAGAACATTGACCTGAAAAAAATTATTTACGGACAGCTGAATGAAATATCTCATAAAGATGCAATACTTGCTACAAATACATCATCATTTTCCGTTACTGCATTATCTTCAGCAGTTTCCAGAAACAAAGAACGTGTTATTGGAATGCATTTTTTCAATCCGGCAAATAAGATGAAGCTGGTTGAGATAATTAAAGGTGAATATACATCAGATGAAGTAGTAAAGCAGGCTATAGATATAACAAAAAAGCTGGGAAAGGTGCCTGTAGTTTGCAAGGATACTCCTGCATTTATAGTTAACCGTGTTGCACGTTCGTTTTATGGAGAAGCATTAAAGATTCTCGGTGAAAATAATATGGATGTAAAAGATATCGATGCAATAATGAAAGAAGAAGGCGGATTTGCAATGGGGCCATTTGAGCTTATGGATATGATTGGAATTGATGTAAATTATTCGGTAACAAAATCTGTTTTTGAAGCATTTTATTACGACCCTAAATACAAGCCGCATAACATACAGCAAAAGATGGTGGAAGCGGGAATGCTCGGTAAAAAATCAGGAAGAGGATTTTATCAATATTAGATATTTTAGATATAGTGCATTTGCAGAATAATGTGATGCCCGATAAAATAGTTTATTCTAAACTGAATTTTAATAATAAATATTCTTATATTTACAGTGAATTAACCATAGAAATATGCAATCTTTTTTAAGAATACTGGGTTTTATAACAATTTTTATCGGTATCATTATAGGAATATATATAATTGCCGATGCATTGACCGTTTATCCTTCTATCAAAGGTACAAATAACCTTTATCTTGAGCAGGTTTATATTGTTAAAATGGTAGCGGGGGGTGCGATTATCATGTCTTCTATTGTATCAGGCATGTTATATTTGAGTTTTGGAATAGTGATTGAACTATTAGACAGCATTAATCATAAGCTGACAAGACCTGAACCAAAGAAAAAAGAAGAAGACGAATTTTCTTATTGATTTATCAGATTTATCAGATTTGTCAGATTTAATCATTTTAATCTGGTAAATCTGGGTTAATCCGGGGTTCAAGCATTTCAATTCGTAATTGAAAATTCGCAATTCGAAATTAGTAAAACTGCCCTCGTAGTTCAACGGATAGAACGATGGTTTCCTAAACCATTGATATGGGTTCGATTCCCGTCGAGGGTACTAAAATAAATTGATTTGGATAAAACAGCAATTGTAACAGGCGGAATAAGACGGCTAGGAAGATATATTTCATATTACCTTGCAGATAACGGATACAACCTCGCTTTAATTTACAATTCCAGTTCACTGCAGGAGCTTGCTAAAACCGAACAATACCTGCAGCAAAAAAACATCAGGTATAAATTTTATAAATGCGATGTTAAAGACCTTGATGCTTTAAAGATTACTATTAATGCGATTGGAAAAGAATTTGAAAAGATTGACCTGCTGGTAAATAATTCGGGGATAATAAGAAAAGTCAGTTTTGAAGAATTAACTCCGGAAGTTTTTGATGAAGTAATGAATGTGAATTTGCGTGCTGTATTATTTACTTCACAATTTGCTCTGCCTTATCTTCAAAAAGCAGAAGAGCCGTCGATAATAGTTATTGCATCCTTAGGAGGATTGCAGAACTGGACAAGCTATTTTCCATACAGCTTATCCAAAACTGCTGTGATAAAATTGACAAAGTTAATGGCAAAAGGTCTTGCGCCGAAAATAAGAGTAAATGCAATTGCACCGGGTACTATAATTATCGAAGGAGAAGAAGCCGGTACGCCGGGTAAATCACCTATTGATAAGATACCATTAAAGAAATACGGCAATCCTGAAGATATAACAAAAGCTGTAGATTTTCTTCTCAATAGCAAATATGTAACAGGGCAGGTATTACCGGTTGAAGGCGGAAGAACTCTAAATTAGTTCACAAAAAATATTTATTTCAATTTATCGACCTGAGCTGAGCCGAAGGGCAAGTATTTGAATCTGATAAGGCAATAGAGATTTATTTATTCAGCAACTATAATTATTTAATGGCAAAATATCCTAAAATACCGGAAAAGGCGTATAATAATAAAGAGTTTCTTAATAGTCCTGAAGGAAGAATAATAAGAATTCTTTCGGAGTATATAGAGCCTCATAAACGGTTCAGGAAAGAAAAAGTTAAAGATACGATAGTTTTTTTTGGTTCGGCAAGGCTGAAATCAAAGCTCAGGGCACAGAAAATATTAGCACAGCTTGTAAAATCAAAGGCACCGAAAGAAAAGATACACCAGGCAAATATTGATGTGGAAATGTCAAGATATTATGAAGACGCTGTTGAGCTTTCTTATTTGCTTACATGCTGGTCAAAGAAGCTGAAGCCGGATAACAGGTTTGTAATTTGTTCAGGCGGCGGACCGGGAGTAATGGAAGCGGCAAACAGGGGAGCAAGAAAAGCAAAAGGTTTGAGTATGGGATTAAATATCAGTCTTCCATTTGAGCAGTTTCCGAATAAGTATATTACACGAAGCCTGAATTTAGAATTCCATTACTTTTTTATGCGTAAGTTCTGGTTTGCTTACCTTGCAAAAGCTCTTGTAATAATGCCGGGAGGTTATGGAACTCTTGATGAATTCTTTGAATTGCTTACACTTGTTCAAACAAAGAAGATAAAGAAAAAAATGCCGATTATTTTGTATGACTCGGAGTTCTGGAATGGAATATTAAATCTAAGCGAACTGCACAGAAAAGGAATGATTGCACACGATGACCTTAACTTGTTCAAGATTGTTAATACACCGCAGGAAGCATTTGAGTATTTGCGTGATGAATTATCAAAACATTATATTAATATAGATACAACTTTACTGGATAATAAGAAACTGTAAAAAATAAAAAAAATAATAAACAGGAAAAATGATTATAAGCATGACAGGTTTCGGAAAAGCTTCCGGAACTGTAAAAAAAATGAGTGTAAATGTTGAACTTAGAAGCATCAACAGCAAATTTCTGGAAGTATCCACACGGCTTCCGGTTATGTTCATTGATAAAGACAGTGAAATAAAAGAAATGATAGGTAAGATCATTACCAGGGGAAAGATAAATTTAGTTTTAACAATTGACAGAAATTCCAATAATAATGTGAGCCTGCAAATACAGCCGGATGTAGTTAAAGATTATTACAATCTTCTTAACCAGATAAAGAAAGCTACTAATCTAAAAGAAGAAGTAAAGCTGGAACATTTACTGCGTTTTTCGGAGATATTCAAAGCTGATGATACAAGTGATATGCAAAAAAACTGGGATGAAATAAAACCCATTATATTAAAAGCTATCAAAGACCTTTACAAGATGAAAGTAGTTGAAGGGAAGACGCTGGAGAAAGATATAACGAAAAGAATAACCGGAATGAACAAAACACTTAACAAGGTAGTGAAGATTTCTGATAAAAATGTTAAGACATCTAAAGAGAGAATCAGAGAGAGATTGGAAAAGCTGATAAATGACAGTGTTCAGATAGATAATAACCGGCTTGAATACGAACTTGTAATGTTATCCGATAAGCTTGATATAACCGAAGAAGTAACAAGAGCAAAATCGCATCTTGAATATTTCAGCAAAAATGTAAAAGAAACTGAACTCTCCGGAAGAAGGCTTAATTTCCTTGTACAGGAAATTAACAGGGAAATAAATACAATTGCATCAAAATCGAATAATTCGGATATATCGCAAAGTATAGTTGAGATGAAGGAAGAACTGGAGAAGATAAAAGAGCAATTGCAGAATGTGGAATAGAGTGTATAGAGTGAATAGTGTGTTTGGAGTGTTTAGAGTGTTTAGAGTGTTTGGAATGATGGAGTGTACACTTTCTCGAATTTCACCAGACTCCTCTTTCCCAAATTTCAATTTGGGAAAGAGAAAATAATTGATGAGAATAATCTGGTTATTTACAGGTTTTTGAGTTATGTATATCATAAATTCTATGTATCATTGATGGGATGACCCAGAGGGTACCCGCTTCGATATGCGTTTTAACTAGATAATTAGACAAATTTACGATTTAGTTTATTTATTATATATTTCAGTTAATGTTTGAGCTCGCAATTGTCTCCTTTATATTGTTATTTAATAAAAACATTTTAATGCTTATATTTCATGCTCTTTGTGATTAGTGCCCCCAGCGGGGCTGGAAAAACAACAATTATTCACGAAATTTTCAAGCAAATGCCGGAATTAAGGTTTTCGGTGTCTGCAACTACAAGAAAACTGCGTAATGGTGAGGTAAATGGTGAGGATTATTACTTTATCAGCCATGATGAATTTGAAAAGAAAATTGATAATAATGAGTTTATTGAGTGGGAAAATGTGCACGGTGAGCTTTACGGTACACTGAAAAAAGAGATTGAATCAAGTATTAATAATTCCGTTAATACGATATTGGATGTTGATGTAAAAGGTGCTCTTTCTATTAAAAAGCTTTATCCCGATGCTGTAACAATATTTATTGATGCACCAAAGAAAGAGATAGAACAGCGTCTTAAAGGCAGGAAAACAGAATCGGAAGAGCAGTTAAATAAACGCATACAAAGAATGGAATGGGAACTGGGTGAAAAAGATAAATTTGATAATGTTGTGCTTAACAAAACAAATCCCGGTGGGATTAAAATAGCAGCAGAAAAAATAATAAAAATTATAAAAAATAAATCTTAATATATTAAGGAAAATAAATGCCAATAAAACCAATTGAAATAGAAGAGCTGGAATCAAAAGCAGGCAATATATATGAAGCAATAGTTGTCTCAGCAAAAAGAGCCAGGCAGATAAATGATGAGCAGAAGATTGAATACAACCAGCGTTTACAGCCGCTTCTTGAAAAAGAAGATGATGATGAAAACGTTGTAAGTAAAGATAAAATGAATATCAGTTTGGATTTCGAAAAAAGATCCAAACCAACAGACCGCGGAATAGATGAATTATTAAACGATGAGATTGAGTTCAGAGCACGCTCCGAAGAATCTGAGTCGTAAATTAAAAATATATTCACATGTCTTTGGATGGCAAAAAGATCTTGCTGGGTATATCAGGCGGTATTGCAGCTTATAAGACCTGTGAACTGGTAAGATTATTTAAAAAAAATGGGGCAGAAGTCAGAGTTGTTATGACTCCTTCTGCCGTTAATTTTGTAACACCCCTTACTTTATCCACCTTATCGGGTAATGAAGTTCTTATTAATATATTTCCCGAATACAATCCAAACACTGTTGAAAAAGTAGAAGTTAAAACCTGGCATATATATACAGGCATGTGGGCTGATGTTTTTATAATAGCACCTGCAACGGCAAATACTATTGCTAAAATTGTTACAGGCATTACAGACAATTTTTTAACTGCTACTGTTCTTGCAAGCAGATGCCCAGTTGTAGTTGTACCTTCAATGGATGAAGATATGTATATGAATGAGGTAACTACAAACAATATAAAAAAGCTTAAGGAATACGGTTACTTTATTATGGAGCCGGATTCAGGAGAGCTTGCAAGCGGCTTGTATGGTGTTGGAAGAATGCCGGAACCGGCTGCTATCTTCAATTATACACAGGAGTTTTTAAATAGAAATTACAAAGACCTTGAAGGTAAGAAAGTGCTTGTAACAGCAGGACCCACTTATGAGCCGATAGACAGGGTGAGATTTATTGGAAATTATTCCAGCGGGAAGATGGGGTTCCAGCTTGCAAGAGCGGCATCACAAAGAGGCGCTGAAGTTACCTTAATTACAGGACCTACTATGCTGGATACACCACGTAAAGTGAACAGAATAAATATAAATACTGCAGAAGAAATGTTTAATGCCGTGAAAGATAATTATGAAAAGAATAATTACATCATTATGTCAGCTGCTGTTGCAGATTACAAACCTAAGAATGTTCAAAAAGGGAAGATAAAAAAAGAAGCTCAAGACGAACTGACAGTTGAAACAGAAAGAACACATGATATACTGGATTATCTTGGAAAGAATAAAAATAGCTGTAAATTAATAGGCTTTGCATTGGAAACCGATAATGAACTTGAAAATGCCAAATCGAAGCTTGAGAAAAAGAACCTTGATATGATTGTTTTGAACAATCCCGATATTGAAGGAGCAGGATTCGGAACAGATACTAATGTTGCCTCAATAATAAATAAGAATCTTGAGCAATTTGATACAGATAAAATCACTAAATTTGAACTCGCCAATATTATTCTCGATAAAATGTTATTGTTATAACACTAATGAGCAATCCTGAATTAGATAAATTAATCAGCGATACTGAAAAATACCTGCAAAATGTGAAAACATTCTACCCGTTTAACATTTATATTGAAAAAGATATTAAGCCGGCGGCTGTGAAACAATACAAAGAACCTATAGTAGAAGATGTAAAAGTAAAATATGATGCTGCACCGGTGGAAGAAATAAAACCGGAAACAAAGGTTGTAATTGAAAAAGATCTTTTCGGTAATGAAGTAACCGTTAAAGAAGAATGGGAATTCGCTGAAACACTTGAGCAGATGAATGAAAAGATTTGCAATTGTCAGAATTGTGCATTAGGAGCAACCAGAACCAAATTTGTATTTGGTGTTGGAAATCCAAATGCAGATATTGTGCTGGTAGGTGAAGCACCGGGAGCAGATGAAGATAAGCAGGGTTTTCCGTTTGTTGGCAGGGCAGGTCAATTATTAAATCAAATTTTAGCTGCCGTTGAGTTAAAACGTGAAGAAGTTTATATTTGTAATATACTTAAATGCAGGCCGCCGGGTAACAGAAATCCGTTGCCCGAAGAAATTGTACAATGCGAACCGTACCTGAAACATCAGCTAAATTTGATTAAGCCAAAGCTTATACTTGCATTAGGTAAATTTGCTGCAGATACATTATTGAACCTGAATCAGCCGCTAAATAAAATGCGGGGAAAGATACATCATTACAGCGGGATTAAAACAATGGTTACTTATCATCCTGCTGCATTATTGAGAAACCAGCAATGGAAACGCCCCACATGGGAAGATATGAAGCAATTCAAAAAACTATATGATGAAATAAAAAAATAAATGCCTAAAGCAAAAAGTACAAACGGAAATACTAAAGAATCAGAATCAAAGGCAATCATAGAAAAAACTCTGCCCGAAGGGAAAATTCCGCCTCACTCACTAGAGCTGGAAATGAATGTACTGGGCGGATTAATAATTGATAACAGCTTACTTGATATAGTTACCTCTTATAATATTACTCCGGGATATTTTTATAAAGCTTCAAATGCGGAGATTTATAAAGCTGTTCTGGATTTACACGAAAGAAGAGAGCCGGTTGACCTTATCACATTAACTGAGGAAATGAAATTAAGAGGGCAGCTTGATGCAATAGGCGGTCCTTTTTATTTAACTGAGCTTACAACTGCATTCAGTTCTTCGGAAAGCATAAATTATTCCGCCAAAAAGATACTAGAATACTGGCTAAAACGCGATTTGATAAATATTACATCACAGATTCGTGATAAATGCTTTGACCCGACAACTGATACTGAAGAATTACTGAACACGGCACAAAGAGAGATACTCGATATTACTAATGCACTTCAACGGAAGAAATATACAATGCTGAAGGATGAAGTAAATGCAACGATGGAATATGTTGAATCAATTCATGAAAAGAATGCAAGTGTTATCGGTGTTCCGACAGGGTACAGGGAGCTTGATGTAATAACAGGCGGCTTCCAGAAATCTGAGTTGATAATTATTGCAGGGCGTCCTTCTCACGGAAAAACTGCTTTGGCATTAAGCATAGCAAGAAATGCAGCAGTCGAACATAGTGTTCCGCTTGGTATTTTTTCGATTGAAATGTCAAACAGGGAGCTAGCATTAAGGTTTTTATGCGCAGAAGCAAAAGTTGATATTGCCAAGCTGAAAACAGGCAGGCTGCCGGAGAGTGACTGGCATAAAATTGCTGAGAATTTCCATAAATTGGTCAGAGATTCAACGAAAATACTAATAGACGATAGTTCACCTCTGACATTGCTAGAATTACGTGCTAAAGCACGCAGAATGAAGGCAGAACATGATGTTAAAATGATAATGGTTGATTATCTTCAATTAATGGAAGTCTCATCGAATAAGAATATGGACAGGCATCTTGAAATTGGTTATATCACAAGGGGATTGAAACAGCTGGCAAAAGAGCTGGAAATACCAGTAGTGGCTTTATCACAGTTAAGCAGAAAAATTGAAGATAGAGGCGGCAAGGAAAAACGCCCAATGCTATCGGATTTAAGAGAATCGGGATGCTTAACAGGAGATACTTTAATAATTGATCCAGGAACAGGAAAAAGAATTTCTATTAAAAAAATTGCTGAAAAAAATAACAGATTATCAAATGTATTTGCTTTAAATGAAGATATGAAAATATCCAAATTTAAAATGGTTAAAGCATTTTATTCAGGTGAAAAGATGGTTTATGAATTGAAAACAAAGACAGGCAGAACAATTAAAGCAAGTGCAAATCATCCATTCTTAAAGCTTAAGGGCTGGACCAGATTGGATGAATTAAATGTAGGAGATAAAATTGGTATTGCGAGAAACCTGAATATTAATGTTCAGGAAAACAAGATGACAGAAGAAGAACTGGTATTATTAGCTCATTTAATAGGTGATGGGTGTATTTTGGAGAAACAACCTTATCATTACACAAGTGCAGACATGTCAAATATTGAAAAGGTTAAGGAAGTATCAAATAAGTTGTTTAATATAAATGCAGAAATCGTCAAGCAGGAAAATTGGTATCATTTATATTTAAAATCACCATATCATTTGACTCACGACACCAGGCATCCAATTACATTATGGTATGAAAGATTAGGTCTGGAACGGGTTCGTTCTTATGATAAAAAGCTTCCTGACGTATTATTCGAATGCGATAATGCATCTGTTTCGCTGTTTCTAAAACACCTCTGGGCTACTGATGGAAACATTAGCTGGGTAAAGCCGAAAGGGAATAGGAGAAAATCTGCTGCAATATATTATGCTACATCAAGTCCTATACTAGCCGAACAAGTACAGCATTTATTACTGAGATTAGCAGTTCAAAGCAAAGTAAAGACGGTAAAAAATAATAAAGGGTACAGGTCAATGTATCATATAACAGTTTATGGTGCGGATAACCAGTTAAGATTCCTAAGAAATATTGGTTGTTATGGAGAACGCGGCAATGTAATTCCGGAAATGATGCTGGCATTGGAAGAAATTTCTGCAAATCCTAACAATGATGTTATACCGATGGAAGCTTGGGAAATTGTAATAAATAATTGCAAAAATGAACAAAAAATGAGCTGGAGGCAGTTTGCTCAAGGTATAAATATGAGTTACTGTGGTTCTTCATTATTTAAAAATGGTATTTCCCGAAACAGAATGGGAAACATATTTAATATACTACCATTTAAGATAATAAAGAACCTATCAGAATCTGATATTTATTGGGATGAGATTGAATCTATCAATGAAATTGGGGTTCAGGATGTATATGATGCGACAATTGATAGTGTTCATAATTTTCTTGCTAATGAGTTTATTGTCCATAACAGCATAGAGCAGGATGCGGACGTTGTTATTTTTATTAACCGTCCGGAAGTGTATATTAGCAAAGATGACCCGAAATTCCATGAGATAGAAGGTATTGCGGAAATAATAGTTGGTAAACAAAGGAATGGCCCTATTGGTGATGTAAAGCTGGCGTTTATTCATAACTATGCAAGGTTTGAAGAACTGGAAAAAAGAGAGATTCCGGTTTACCACATGCCTGATGAATCACCTTTTTAAAACTTAAAATTATTGTATTATGTCCGGGAATCAATCACGTAGAGATTTCTTAAAAACATCAACATTAAGTGCTATATCTTTAATAGCATTATCAAAAGGAATTAAACTTGATTCCGTATTGAAGTTTTTTGATGATAATGAAAAGTTAATTAAAGAAAAATTTTCATATTTAGTTAATGCCGGTATCAAAGATGAATCTATTGGAAATATTATTGGTGAGGTAGGGAAGTCATTTATTGGAACAGATTATGTTGCAGGCACACTTGAGGTAAATAATTCCGAACAGCTTGTAGTAAACCTTACAGGCCTGGATTGTGTAACATTTGTGGAAAATTGCCTGGCATTTTCAAGGTGCTTGAAAAAAGGAAAAACCACAATTGATGATTATAAAGCTGAGTTAATAAATATTAGATACAGAGACGGTGTTATTGATGGTTATGGCAGCAGATTGCATTATTTCTGTGATTGGATATACAATAATCAGGAAAAAGGTATTGTAAAGGATATTACAGCAGAAATTGGCGGTAATACTTATGAAAAAGTTATCGATTTTATGTCAACTCATACAAAATCGTATAAACAGCTATCCGATAAATCTGAGCTGGATAAAGTTATTATTGCAGAAAATGCAATAAACTCACGTGATATGTATCATATTCCGAAGAGTAAAATCGCAAAAGCATATGATTTAATGCAAACGGGAGACATAATTGCTACTACAACATCTATCATTGGACTCGATGTAACCCACACAGGGTATGTTTATAAAGGAGATGACGGGGGAACATATTTTATGCATGCTTCATCAAAGATGAAACAGGTTATTATATCTAAGAATCAACTGGCTGATTATATTGCAGAGGATTCAAAAAAGACAGGAATTATGGTTGCAAGACCCGTTGATGTTTGAACCGGGATTAAACGGATTTACAGGTTACGTATTCTGTCTGAATCACAGATTACGCAGATAAGACTGATGGCACTGATATAAAAAATAAAATCAATGATAACCAGATTTACACAATTTTAATGATGATGCAAAGTATTACATTGTGAACTTTATATCCGTTGTTTCTTGATTTTTAAGTTTTTTATCTGCGAAATCTGTCTTATCTGTCTTATCTGTGTAATCTGTGATTCAGACAAAAAATTAATCATAAAAATCTGGTAAATCAGAGTAATCAGCGGTTCATTCTCTTCACAAACTCATCCATTTCCTTAAAGCTTTTCAAAATAATAATATCTTTATTTCCTTTTAATTTTTCCAATCTTTCTGATAATATCTTACCATGTTTCTTCTTATATGTCAATATCCATTTATAAAATTTCCAATCAAACTTCTCATTGCATCCTTCTGCCATATCAGGTCTCATATTCTTCTTATTATAAATAAAAACCCTTTTAACTGCATTGTAAACACATTTGTAAGTCGGAATATCCAGAAAAATAATTGTATCTGCTTCTGCAAAACGTATTTCCTGGGTGCTGTTGAAATTCCCATCCATTATCCATTTCTCATTTTGTAATAATGTATGTACCGTTTCTTTCCATTCTACATCTTCAGTTTCTTTCCATCCCGGTTTCCAATAATATACATCAAGATGATAAACAGGAATGCCTGTAGCTTCACCAAGTTTTCTGGATAAAGTGGATTTACCTGAGCCGCCACAGCCGACTATACAAATTTTATTCATACGATTGATTAAAAACAAGGGGTGATTTTAATTGAATAATAAATAAATAGAAATGAAATAAATTAATCTTTTAAAATGAAAATACTAAAATTAACGAATCACCCCTTGTCCTCACTTTGAGGTTCACAAATTACTACAGCGCAGCCGTAATCTTTTGTGTGTGATATGCTGATTTCGAAATGCAAATTAGAGTATTCTGTTTCCTTTGTGTGATGGATATAAGGTTTACCTCTTTCATCGTTAAGGATTTCAATATCCTTCCACCCGAAATTTTTGGAAATACCCGTTCCAATTGCTTTGCTGTATGCTTCTTTAGATGCAAACCTTCCTGCAAAATGCACCTCTGCATTCATTTCATAAGAGCGGCAGTAAGCAATTTCTTTATCGGTGAGAATTCTTTTGAAGAACTTTTCACCATATTTATCCATCATACCCTTAATTCTGGATACTTCGATTATGTCTATACCAATACCTTTTGTCATAATAAAAAAAATTCACTTATATAAAAGATTCAACACAAAGTTCACAAAGAATACAGAGATCACAAATTCTTTATTTAAATAAACTATAGCAGTTCTTTGTGAACTTTGTATTCTTTGTGACCTTTGTGTTTATGTATTAAAATATTCTTATTAGTCTAATATATTTTGATGCTTACTTACGTTGGATTCACAAAGCTACAATCTTATTTTCCTTCTTTACAATCTCCACCAGTTCAGCTATATCGTTTATCTCAAAGTCAGCTTCATGCAAAAGAGTGTTAAAAGTATCCCCATATTTAGCAAAGCAGGTTTTCATACCAACAGCTTTAGCACCGACAACATCACGTTCCGCCCAGTCACCAACCATAAGTGCATCTTTTGCATCAGTGTTAAGCTCTTTCAATATCATGTTGAAAGGAATAGGGGAGGGTTTCCGGTGATGTGAGTCATCATATGTAATTACAGCATCAAAAATGTGATGCAGCCCGATATACGATAATCTGAGCCATGCCTCTTTTGAAGGAGCATCCGAAACAACACCCAGCTTAATTCCCAGTTTTATCAATGATATTAAAGTAGGAATAACCTTAGGGTAAGTGTTTAGTTCAGCTTCACGGGCAGTGCGGTAAGCAACAACTCCTGCTGAAAGTACCTTGTAGTTTATCTTTCCGTAAAAATGAGTCATCAAAAGGTCAAAGACCTGCTGGTGCTCAATGCCTTTTTCGTTATAAATCTTATCGATTTTCTCCTTTATCACCTGGTAAGGTTTATCAAGCCCGGCATCTATCATGGCTTTTATTGCTGCCTCAATAGCAATTCTTTTCATCCGCATGAAATCAACAAGTGTATTGTCGAGGTCAAATACTATAGCTTTAATCATATAAAACAAAATTAAGGATTTATGAGTAATAAATAAACAGTGATAATTAGTAGCTTGAACCCCGGATTTACCCAGATTAAAATGATTAGAATGATTAAGAAGCTTGAACCCCAGATTTACCCAGATTAATATGATTAGAATGATTAAAAACACAAACATAAAGTTTACAAAGAACACAAAGAAAGCTCTTTAAATTCAGTAACCACGGGCTTTAGCCCGTGGAATAAACACACCCCTATTCGGACTTTAGTCCCAAATAACAAATTCTTTTTGAAATATATGTTTTTTTAAAATATCTTATATGTTTTTTAAATTTGTAATCAAAAAAAGATCTAATCATACAAATCATATTAATCTGGGAAAATCTGGGGTTCAAGCTTCTTAATCATTCTAATCATATTAATCTGGGTAAATCTGGGGTTTAAGCATTTGTTTTTTTATATAGATTTTACATGATTTAAAAATTATATTGCGAATCTATTATTTGTTCAATATATGAAGTTTCAGAAACCAAAGGGTACAAAAGATATATTACCGCCGGAAATCCACAAATGGCATTTCGTTGAAAAGGTCATACGTGATACTATGGATTTATATAATTTCAGCGAAATACGCACACCGATGTTTGAGAATACTACTCTTTTTAAACGCGGCGTAGGCACTGAAACCGATATAGTTGGCAAGGAAATGTACACTTTCGAAGATAAAAGCGGGAATTCGATTACTTTAAAACCGGAAATGACTGCCCCGGTAGCAAGGGCATTTGTAGAGCATAATCTTGCTTCACAGGCACCTATACACAAGTTTTTTTACATAACAAGCATGTTCCGCTACGAAAAACCCCAGGAGGGAAGATACCGCGAACATACACAGTTTGGTGCAGAAGTTTTGGGAACGAATGATGTTTATTCTGATATTGAAATTATTTCACTGGTTAAGCATATCTATAACCAGGTAGGGGTGCATAATTTTAAGGTTAAGATAAATTCCTTAGGTATGCCGGATGACAGAAGAAAATATATTGAATTGTTGATAAATTATTTGAATAATCACCAGGAACACCTTTCTAATGACAGCAAAAGAAGATTGGTTATTAATCCATTAAGGATACTGGATTCAAAAGACCCAAATGATATAGAAATAACAGAACATGCACCGAAAATTCTTGAGCATCTTGATATTGCATCTATCGTTCGATTTGAGAAAGTAATCAATGGCTTAACAATTGCCGGTATTGATTATGAGGTTGATTTTCGGTTAGTAAGAGGATTTGATTATTATACTGATACAACATTTGAATTTATTTCTGAAGACCTTGGCTCACAAAATGCGATAGGCGGCGGGGGTAGATATGATAAACTGGTTGAAACAATTGGCGGAAAACCCATACCGGGTATTGGTTTCGGAAGCGGCATTGAAAGAATGATAATGGTTGCAGACAGGAATAATTTTATTTTTCCCTCCGGAAAAAGTGTGGATGTTTATTTTATTACTTTGAATGAAGAAGCTAAGTTAGTTGCATTCAAAGAAATATTAAATTTGCGGAAATCAGGAATCAAATGTGAATATGATTCTCTTGGCAGAAGCTTTAAAGCTCAAATGAGAGAAGCAAACAAAATGAATTCAAGATTTGTTTATATTATTGGAGATGAAGAGATAACAAAACAAAAAGGTCTATTAAAAAAGATGTCAGACGGTTCCCAGACCGAAATAAGTTTTAATAACATAATAGAAAATATAAAATAATAATATGCGGACAAAAAAAGTTAAACCGCCTCCTAAAAAATTTGAATTTGCACTTTCAGTATCAAAACAGCATGATGATATAATGAAAAAAGATTATATCTCATTTGCATTTTATACAACAAAAGAATTTCTAACTTTCCGTTATATACTGAATATTGACCAGGAGATAAAAGGCAATAATATAAGTTTTAATATTATTGGCTTTCAGGCACCGACAGGTGATCTTTCGAATCCCGGAGTTGCCGAGTATGAGTATAGAATGTATGAATTCAAATACACCGAATACTGCGTTCATGTTCACAGGAAAGATGTGGACAGCAGCAAGTTTAAATTTAAAGTTCAAAGGTCAAAGACAACACCGATAAAAATTGTCTCATTACCAAGGAACAGCTTTATAGATATAACTACTTAATGATACCAAAATTATTTCAGATAGGTCCAATCCCTGTATACAGCTACGGCTTAATGCTGGGAATCAGCTTCATTGCAGCCAGCTACCTCTTTTCACGTGAGTTCAAGCGTAAGAAAATGGATGAAAATGCTGCCATTAATATAACATTTCTGGCATTGATAGGCGGCATAGTTGGTGCAAAATTATTATACATTATCGAAGAATGGCAATATATTTCTTCACTGCCATCAGGTAAACTTTTCTCAACAGACGGATTATTTTCACCGCAGGGATTAACATTTTACGGAGGATTTATTCTTGCCGTTATAATGATATATTTTTATACCCGTGCAAAGAAAATCCCGTTCCTTCGTGTTGCAGATGCCGCAGCTCCTTCACTCGCTATTGGCTATGGTATTGCAAGGATAGGATGCCATTTATCGGGTGATGGTGATTACGGCATGCCTGTATCCGAAATTGCTTCATGGGTGCCGTGGGGTACAAATTATGCTAACGGTACATTGCCGCCTTCTGTAGCATTCAGAGGGACCGATGTTGCTCAGAAATTCGGCGGGGTGGTTCCTGATACAACACTTTGCCATCCGACACCTGTATATGAATTTATTTTAGGTCTTATTATACTTTATGTTTTATGGAGATACAGGAAAGTATTTAAACAGGACGGGAAATTATTCTTTCTTTATCTTGCTCTTGCAGGTTTCGCAAGGTTTATGGTTGAATTTATAAGATTGAATCCAAGAATTTTGTTTGGATTATCTGAAGCACAGATAATCGGGATTATTTCAATTGTAATTGGAGTTGTATTTTTCTATATAAATCCCATTAAAGTTGTGCCGGAATTAAAAACAGCAAAAAAAAGAAAAAATGATAACGGTTGAGTTATTCACTAAACCTGATTGTAAGCTTTGTGAAGAAGCAAAAGAAAAGCTGCAATCACTTAAGAGTGAATTGGATTTTGAATTGAAGGAAATAAATATCCGGGAAAGTGACGATTTAACCGAAAGATATGGAAAGCTTATTCCGGTTATATTGATAAACGGACTGCATTTTGCAAATTACACGTTTGAAGAAGCCAATTTCAGGGAAAGATTGAAAAGGGTAGAGTAGGAAAAAGATACCCGTCAAAACGAGGGTCCCATGAATAGATGTGTGTTTTTTGGGGATTTCATAAAACAAATATGAACCTATAGATTTTTCGAATTTTCACCGGAATACTCACTTCCGTGAGAATTCTAATAGTTCCTTGAAACTGTATGATTTTATAGTTATTTTAGCAGATTAATATATTTTGATAAACATCTAACAAAAAAACGGAGAAACCGTGAAAAGAACATTTCAACCGAGCAATACTAAGAGAAAAAATAAGCATGGCTTCAGGGAGAGAATGAAATCCAAAGATGGCAGAAAAGTATTAGCCAGAAGAAGAGCCAAAGGCAGAAAAAAGTTAACTGTAAGTGACGAATTTACAAGATAATTAGAATTTACCAGGATATACAATTGAACCCGAAATTATATACTTTAGGCAAAAAAGAGATAATCAGGGGATTTAAAAGTTTTGAGTATATACTTACTCATTGCAGAAAGCTTGAAGTTAATAATTTAACTGCTTTTATAAATACAGAAATTTCAAATACCGACTTTCCTGTTAAAGTCGGTTTTTTGTTATCAAAAAAAAAATTAAAAAATCACACGACCGTAACAGGGTTAAGAGACTTTTAAGGGAATCTTACCGTTTAAATAAGTTAGAACTTCTGAATTTTTCTCATCAAAATAACATTAAGCTTAACATTTTGTTTTCTCTCAGTTACAGCGGTTATAAAAAATATGATGAGCTGAAATTCAATGAAGTTTTTGAAAATGAAATATTATTGCTATCGAAAATAATAAAGATTTACAGTAAAAAGTGAAATATATAAGACCTAAATATTTATTAATATTAATAATAAAGCTGTATAAAATAGCTATATCACCATTGCTTCCTGCCAACACCTGCAGGCATTATCCAACTTGCTCGGAATATGCTGTAGGTGCACTTGAAAAGCATGGTGCAGTAAAAGGATCTTATTACGCAGTTATACGAATTTTAAAATGTAATCCTTTCTTCAGGGGAGGATATGATCCGGTACCATAATACACATCAAAATTATAAATAAGTTTTTTAACAGAAGTAAAATAATAAATGGATAAAAGATCTATAATCGGTTTTGTTTTAATCGGCCTTATTTTGTTAGTATGGCTTTATTATCAGAACCAGAATTCAAAAGTTGACCAGCAAAAACGTGACCAGATTTCAAAACAGGTTCAGGATTCATTAAACAGGCTTACACCGAAAGATACAACAAAGAAACCTGAAGTGAAAAAAGATTCAGTTTTGATTAACATTCAGCAGGTAAATGATTCAATGAGATACGGCAGCTTATTTTCAAAGTTCGAAAAAGGCGAAGATAAAGTAATAATGATTGAGACCGATAAATATTATGCAGAGTTCTCTACCAAAGGAGGTACTTTGATTAAGTACCGGGTTAAGGGCTTTAATACATGGGACGGAAAACCTGTTGAGCTGATTGATTACAGCAAAGGAGGGGAATTAAATTTGATTTTCTCTTCTCCCGATGGAAAGATGATAAATACAAAAAATCTTTATTTTACTTCAACGTATAAACCGTGGGAAAAAGTTGTCCTGGGAAACAATGAATCTAAAATTGTTTTTACCTTGCCGGTAAATGACTCTGCGGGAGCAAGAATTGTTAAAACATATACGATAAAAAACGATGGGTCATATATGTTTAACGTAGATATAGAACTGCAGAATTCTAACAAGTTTCTTACCAATTATGAATACCAGCTCGCATGGGAAAATTCGTTAAAGCTCACCGAGCTAAGAAGTGATATGGAAGGAAGCCATGCAGAAGCATTTTCATATATGGGTGATGAACTTGAAATAATAGATGTGACAAGTAATGAAGAACCGATAAAATCTGACCTAACCGGAACTACCAACTGGGTATCTTCAAGGATAAAATATTTCAGTGTTGCACTTGTTGCTAATAATCCCAAAGCGAACGGCTCATATATTACAGGTACAAGATGGAACCTGCCGGATAACGGTTTTTACGAGAACTATTCCATTGCATTAAAAATGCAGGTGAAAAATGACAAGCTTGAGAAAAGCAACTTTGATGTTTATTTGGGACCGGTTGATTACAGAATTCTTAAAGATTATAATGTCGGGCTTGAAAAAACTATGAGGTTTTCACTTGATTTCATAGTGAGGCCTATTGCACAATATGTGATACTGCCATTCTTCCTTTTCATTCATAATTTCATTTCGAACTGGGGACTTGTAATAATTATCTTTTCAATTGCAATGAAGATTGTGCTAAGTCCGTTTACACGTTACCAGATGAAATCCATGAAGAAGATGAGCGAGATGCAGCCAAAGATGAATGCATTGAAGGAAAAGTACAAAGATGACCCGCAGAAACAACAGCAGGCATTAATGAAATTCTATAAAGAAGAAAAGATTAATCCTGCCGGCGGATGTTTGCCTTTGCTGCTTCAGATGCCGATACTTTATGCTTTGTTTGGTGTGTTCAGCTCAACTATTGAATTAAGACAAGCCCATTTCATGTTATGGATTAATGACCTATCAATACCTGATGTTATAATGCATCTTCCTTTTAAGATTCCATTGTTCGGAATTGACCAGTTCTCAGGATTAGCATTATTAATGGGTATCACAATGTTTATTCAGCAAAAGATGACTGTAAAAGACCCGAAGCAAATGGCAATGGTTTATATGATGCCTGTTATGATGACATTATTGTTTACAACACTTCCAGCAGGATTGAACCTGTATTACTTTATATTCAACCTGTTATCTATTGGAGAGCAGTATTATGTAACACATGTAAAAGGTAAAAAAGACCCAGATGACAAATCTTATGGAGAAGTAAAAATAGTACAGCAGCCAAAACCTACATTTAAGTACAAAGGGAAGAAGTAGAGCCAATAACAAATAGAAGATAACAAATAACAAAAACAATTATAAAAAAAGCGGAAACCATTAAATTGGAATCCGCTTTTTTGTTAATAAGAGTGGAGATGCCGGGAGTCGAACCCGGGTCCGAAAACATGACCATCAGGATTTCTACATTCATAGCTCACACTTTAATTTCACTTTTAACTAACTGGTAAGCGAGGTTGCTAAAAGCTACACTTGATATTATTTCACTGTAATATCTCAAGCCAAACATTACAGCTATCCTTTCATTTTAGCGCCTTGCTGCCCTCCGGAAAGGCGGCGGAAGCGGCAGAAGACGGGCTGTTAACGTTTATTAAGCAGCCATTGCGTAATTATAGTTGTCATTTATTTTTGACTTTTCAGCTTCTTTAATGTGTCTGCTGAGAACACAGAATGCTGTCCCGACCATCTGATATTCCCGTCGAAACCAAGTTCATCCCCATATATTTTAAAGAACTTCATGAATTTATAACATAAAAGCAGGGGAATCAATTCCAAAATTTTGTTTAAATTTTGAAGCTAAATTACCGGTTTCTGAAAGTAATTAATGCTTAATTCCGGTAATTTTATGTTTCACGTGAAACAATTGTGTAAATATTGCGACATAAATTTATATCATTTTATACATTTGTTTAATACATAAAGACTTTATTATTAGACTTAAGTGATTTTACTGTATTTGTCGATTTTAAGCTGTTATTGCAGTATTTGATGAGAATACTTTACATGAAAGCTGATATAACTATATTATATCTATGATAGTTAAAGAAGTACTTTATTACGTGATAGTATTTTAAACATATAAAACTTAGATTTCACTGTGTTGGGACTCCAAAATGCTTAATTAACGCAGTATTTAAAGCATATTTTGTAATCTGTAGTTTAAGTCCTGTCTAAAGGTCATTTCATATCAAATGACAAAATCAGGGTCATGCTATATTTTATTTCTATAATAAAAGAATATTTGTAAAGATGTAATATAAGGTATATATGTCGCTATTATATATTTATATCATTTAACCAGCAGCATTTTTTTAGTTATAACATAATCATTAGCAACCAGTGTATAAAAATAAACACCGCTTGAATATGAACCCGCATCCCATGTAATTCTGTATGTCCCGGTAGATAATTTTTTATCCACCAATATTGCAACTAATTGCCCAAGTTGATTATATATATTTAATTTTACATTTCCCTGTTCTTTTACATCAATATCAAAATGAGTTACAGGATTGAACGGATTGGGAAAATTCTGGCTAATATAGTAGTTTGATGGAATTTCATTACTTAGTTGCTGTATCCCGACAACAAAACATGTACACCTTGTAATTCCTCCTGCATCCCGGACTCCCCAAATATGCATGCCGGTGCGGTCTTTTGTTATGTGATTATAGTTTCCGGCTGGAGCAGTATATTCAATTTCCCAGTTCTCCCCCCAGCCCAAGGATTTATAAATGTTATTATTAGTTCTTACATACCATGTTTGCATAAGAAATAAATTATTATCAATTCCAATTGGAAGCCCGGCAAATCCTCTAAAATTACCTGAGCCCATACTTGTTATTGTAGTCCAGTTTGTACCAAAGTTACTGGTTCGCATTAATGTAGAACCACCAACTAAACCATCAGGACCAAAAATATCCATGAAAAAAACTGTATATGAATTTACTTCGGGAGCTGTAGATTGGCTAACCCAGTTTACACCATCATTGGTTGAATAATAAAGCCGTGTATTATTAGTGCCAAACCATATTCTTGAATCAACATAGGAAAATGAGTTGATGTATCCGGATTCTGTACCAGCTTGCGGCAAATATCTGCCAACCGAATCCCATGTATTCCCTGCATTGGTAGTTCTCCAGATTGACCATCTGCCACCTACAGGGTCACCAACCAATATTCCCTGATTAGGATTATTATTTTTGAATGCAACAAAATTAATGAATCCATCGGATTGGTAAAAAACAGGGATCCAAACCGAACCTCCATTGGTAGTTTTCCATACCCAGGTATCTGTATCAAAATATCCAGCAACAACTGCAGTTGTATAATCGATTGCCCATATATTAACTAAAGTAACAGAAGTAGGAATTGTACCACTTGCATTGTACCAATGCTCTCCATCGTCAGAAGATTTAATAACAGTGCAACCCGTTCCGCATGCCCAAACACAACAATCTGTGTTGTAGTTACTGACAGCAGAAATTGATCTTAAATTTTCGTAAGTATTAGAATTTTGTTCACCCCAAAAAGATGCTTGGGAATATAAATTATTAATAAAAAGAATTGAGAAGAAGAGGAATATCATTGTTTTCATTTGTTTGCTCCTTAAATTTATGATGGAGAATAAAAACAGCAACAAAATTTAATAAGCAAATTATGAAATAACAAGGGATTAGGATGTATTAAACATAAACCAATTTTAGTAGAGCAAATGACCGATGAGGTACATATTAAAATTGTAATTCTCAAATGGGCTTTCCCAAATGCCACACAGTGATATAAGGAAAATTTTAAGAATGAGGGAGGGGAGAACGTTGATTGTGTCAGATGAATTGAGGAAAGTGAAATTAATCTTTTTCTATTTAATAAATTTTATAATTGACCATTTTTCGTGTTTTCAGAATAACATCTGACACTGAACCTTTAAATTTGGGTAAGAGAAGTAGAGTAGCTTAACAAACTTAATGTAGTTTAATCTCTCGTATCATTAATGGGATGACCCATAGGGCAATGGCATTAAGTTAAGGATTCAATATTCTATATGATTTAGAATCCCGAAGGGATGGTATTATGGTAGAAAAATATTCCAACCAAAAAAGAATCCCGAAGTGATGATATTATGATTTGTCGGTATATATTGAAAAAATACCAAAATTCGTAATTATCCTATAATAAACAAATAATTATTCATAATACCATCCCTTCGGGATTCTTTATCGTGGAGATGGATTTTTCTACCATAATATCATCCCGTCGGGATTCTAACCTGAAAAAAAATAAATCCATTAGTGTATAATATAAACATACTTTTATATTTCATTTAAACAATAAAAATTATTTTGTTATGGATATTTTT
>RPQH01000059.1 GCA_003820375.1 Ignavibacteriota bacterium | reverse complement strand
TGTTAAGTTTGTTAAGTTTGTTAAGTTTGTTAAGTTTGTTAAGTTTGTTAAGTTTGTTAAGTTTGTTAAGTTTGTTAAGTTTGTTAAGTTTGTTAAGTTTGTTAAGTTTGTTAAGTTTGTAGAAGATTTGAAATATCTGAACTCTCTGAACTATTTGTTATCCGGAAACCCTTCCTTTTCCATTACTCTTTTTGCCTGGTTAAAATGCCTTCTTTCATGAAATACGATAATTGTATTGGCATCCTGTAAGCTGTATGTTATGTACTTTGAAACCGGGGATGTGATTATTATGCTGTGGTCTGCTGAGTCTGTTTTATACATCATTTTCTTCAGTATTTCCTGATGCTCATTAAATTGCTTTATTATATCTTTACTTACTTCGCTTTTGGAAGGCATAAATACTTTGAAGGTTTTTACTTTTCTGGATTCTTTTTTAATAGTACTAATAAGCATCTTTCCGATAATACCCGAATAAAAAGGCAGCCTTTCCCAAATAGTTCTTTTTTTAATGCCTTCAACCAGATCATTCATCATTGGAAAATATTTACTGTTTGAAACCATGATATGCTCAAGACATTGACCAATGCTCCATTTTTCCGGGGAAGGTTTCCAGTTAAGCTGGTTTGCGGTTAAGCTGCCAAATACTGAGTTTACTTCAGAAGTAATTTTATCAATTTCTTTTATAAACGGCTCAAGGTATGTATTCTTCATAATATATTTCCCTCACAATAATTTCTATATCAGCAGTAATAAGTTACATATATTATTTCGTTTTATCTTTCATCATATCCTTCCAAATGGGTAAATAATCATATGTCGGATAGAACTCGGTTGAAAAGGCACCCCAGGCACCTCTTTCAATGGAAAGGTTCAGGTCCCTGAGTTTTTCAGGAAGAATCTTCACAGTAACAACCTGCCCAACTCCCATCATGACATACCATGATACGATTTCAGTATTCTCCGGCGGAAAAATTTTGTAAAAACCGTTTTGCTCAAGCGTTTGCTGTATATCGGAAAGGTTGTTCTCCTGAAAATGTTTCAGGAATATTGTTATCATTATCTTTGAAGTATCTGATGCCGCCGATGAGGTTTGTGAATGTGACAAGCTGACACTAAGTAATAAAATGATAAAAGATAAAAGTAGTTTTGATTTCATAATTTTTATATTAACAACTGGTATAATTCAACTTTAAGTATATTCGTTCAAAAATTTTATAAAATTAACAGGTTCACCACCTCAAATAATTAAAGCAAGTTTTTTCTTAACTTCTTCCCACTCATTTTTTAAGATACTGTAATAAACCGAATCCCTTCTTCTGCCGCCGTGCATCAGCATGTGGCTGCGTAGTATTCCTTCTTCTGCTGCCCCGATCTTTTTTAATGCCTGCCTGGAGCGTTTATTCAATACATCTGTTTTAAATTCGACTCTTTCACATCCAAGGTTTTCAAAAGCATACTGCAGTAAAAGATATTTGCAGTTATTGTTCAACCCTGTACCCATGAAATCTTTTCCAAGCCATGTCCATCCTATCTCAAGCCTGTTATCCTGCGGAGAAATATTTCCATAGCTTGTACTTCCTGCAATATTAGCGGAGAATTTATCTTCTATTGTAAACGGATATCTGAAACCCCGTTTTTTATCTGCAGCCGTTTGTTCAATAAGCAAATTAAGGTCTTCTTCGTTCCTTATTAAATTAGTAAGATAAGCCCAGATTTCCGGCTCAAAAGCTATTTTACTAAACTGTAAGATATCATCCGGCTGTAATGGACGGAGCAATACCCTTTCGTTTTCAAGTATAATGTTAGTACCGAATATATTTTCTAATGGATTCATTTTAATCTTCTGTTCGATTCTTCAATGATAAATCTCATATATGCTAATGCATCTTTTTTCCTTTTGTATTTGGATGTGTAATGATAATTCTTACCGCTCCGTATGTTCAAAGCTTCCTGTAAAATTTTATGATATTCAACCGGCACTTTTGTTAATACCCACTCACCTGCTGAAGATTTGGATGTAATATCATTTTCAATAAATGAATAATACTGTCTTGTGATTCCCAGCACCCCCCACTCGATACACTTTGAAAATAGCAGTACTTTTAATGAACCATATGAAAATCCTGAACTCTTTTTTATCCATCTTTTCCAGTATGTGTTCATATTCTCATGCATTTCTTTTAACACACATTTCCAATCAATGTGAAAATTTAATTCAGATGCAGGAGTGCCTTTTAACGTAATAGCTTTATTCTTAAGCTGGTACCATGTAACGTCATTAATTTCAAAGTAACCCTCATCATGTATCCTGCTATTATAATAATATGTTACCGGTTCAGTTTCATCTTTTGTTTTACCTAACTGTTCTAACAGGACATAAATTCCATTTAATTCGGATTTTCTGAATTTCATTCGTATAAGTCCGTGTACCATTTGCAGTTTTTCAACATCAATATGACCCGGTTTCCTGCTGACAACAGTTATAAAATCAATATCACTTTTATCCGGATAAAAATCATTTAATGCTGCTGAACCGTAAATATAAAATCCTTCCATCAATCCCGGAAGATGCTTATCCATCAGCTCAAAATAAAGCGATACAATTTTATTAACAACTTCCGGCAGGACTTGCATCTTGTATTATTAATGAGGATTTATTTTGTTCCACTCAGTTTTAAACTTCTCCAGCTCTTTTTCATTTAGCTTTTCAATATACTCTTCAAAATATCCGCATGAAAGACAAACATAATTAAGCACATATACCTGCACCCAGCTTGTTACTGCAAGAATAGACCTTTCTCCCCGTTTGGACAGCTTTTCATTGGTATATATTTCAGTGCTTCCGCATTTGGGGCATTTACCTGTTGTTTTCATTGTAATTATTTAATTGTTGACTGCAAGGGATAATATGGAAATTAAAGATTAGTTTGAATCACTGATTTCACAAATATTTTCTGAATCACAGATTTCACAGATGATACTGATTGCACAGATAAAACTTCATTCTATTTTTATACTCTATATGTTATAGTATATTATTATTTATATACAACAGAAGGACAGATAAAAGTATATCAGTGACATCGATATAATCAGTGTAATCTGTGATTCAGACATTAACTTTTCAACCTTTCAACCTTTCAACCTTTCAACCTTTCAACCTTCCAACCTTTCAACCTTTCAACCTTCCAACCTTCCAACCTTCCAACCTTTCAACCTTCCAACCTTCCAACCTTCCAACCTTTCAACCTGCAACCATTATTCTTAACTATACAGCCAGTATGCTGCCCAATTAACGCTCGGATATACCTTATTATCATCATTAGCATCTACTTTCACCTGAATGTTTTCTCCGGGCTGAACCTGTGATATTGCAGATGCATCAACTATCCACGATGCAGTAGTCTCATAATATCCTTTTCCACGCAGGTATACTTCAAGCAGCAGGTCCATCTTTACCTTGCCCCGTGAATCACTCATCACTTTAGAATCCTGAATATTTTTTACAACTGCATCTGCAACAATTGCCTTTTCAAATCTTTCTTCATATTCATCCATCAGCAGCTTTCCTGTTTCATACATAGATTGTTTATTGCTTTTTATCCATAATATTATTCCTATAAACAATACAACAGGTATCCCTACAAATATCAGAACTAAAATAAATGTATTCATTTGGTTTATTAACTCAGTTTATAAAAAGCACATTAATCAGGTTACGCGTTTCATAATGATAATACTTAAAATAATAGACAATATAGAAAATAATACATTATAAATAAGTGAGAAAAAGAGAAAGATTCGCCCCGGTAATCAATTGTTACAGATACTATTTATTGAAATATATGGAGAATCTATAACTAAAACAGCGAATAAAGAGGAAATACAGTATTTGGAATGAATACCATTGGCAGTTGATTTTCATTAACAACAAATACAATAAGTTTTATCTTACCCTGTTTATCATAAACATAATATTTTCATTAGCATTCTCAGGAATAATTTTCACTTCAGAATGGTCATTCTTCCAAACCCTGAATATCTCATCTGCAAATGCCTGGCCTATTGTATCAACATCTTTGAAATCAAGTATTATGGTTTTAAATTTTTCCAATCCTGTTAAAATTCTCCGTGCCTGTGAGCGGGAAATATATTCTGTGTTCTCTTTGTAAAGTTTAACCCTTACTTCGGTCTTACTGAAATTATATTCTTCATCACTGAACCTGTTAAATATCTCTACAAGATTTTTAGCTGAATTTTCTTCTATAGAAAACAGCACTGTTGTTCCCTTAACAGGTTGTTTATTATCCTTTACAAAAATATCATCGATGATATTATTAAAGATAAGTTTTTTATCTGAGCTTATAATATTTAAATTATCCGCTGCTTTTGATGTAAAGAAGATGCCTTCACCTGAATGCTCTTTTTCGGCTGTTGTAAGCTTTCCTTTTAAAAGGTCCTGAATTGCTGCCATACCTGAATTAAGAGATAATCTCTCCATGATATTATTAAAAATACCTATACCAAAATCTTTTATTGAGAAATGAATTATGCCATGTTCCCTGCTCATTTTAATTTCTATCTCATTTGACTGCGAGTGTTCAATTGCATTATTAAGCATTTCGGTAAAAGCATAATCAACAATGTTTGCAGCATTTTTTTTGAGGTTAATAAATATTCCCGTTGCTCTTTTTATTTGTTTAAGTATTACATCTTCCTGAACTTCACCGGGTTTATTTTTTATCTTTAGTGATATATTTAATATATTCTTTTTAGCATTTTCAACTGCTGACGAACTGGCTAATACATACCTTGTATTTCTTGCCCTGCCAATCATTACAATTAAGCCCTCATCTCTCAGTTGCTGAAAAGTGCGGTTAATATATGGCTGCGAAAACCCGGTTTCTTTCTGCACATCAGAGAGTGTAACAAAACCTTTGGTTTTTATGCTATTTAGAATTAAATCGCGAAGATTCATGTTATAGATATATTTGATTTATTCAAATTTAGTATCTATAACAATCAATAACAAGGTGTTTCCAGGTGTCATTCCCGCATATCCCCCCACCTGTCATTACCGCATGCTTTTATCGGGAATGACACAGAGGGTAGAGCATATGTGAATAACACATGAAAGCTGTATAGGAAAAGAAAAATTATTTCTTCTTATTTTTAGTGGATTTTAATTTAGAGAAGGAAACTTTCTTTGTTTTTGAACCTTTAATTTTCTCTTCTTTTATAAAAGATAAAGATTCCTTAAGACCATTAATGATGCTTGAGGTGATTTGTTTGCTATTTCTTTGCTTTTGGTTTATAGTCTTTTTTTATAATTATGTTTTTTAAAACTTCAACTATATTTTTTAAATCATCATAATACTGTTTCATGTTCGAGTAATTAAGTGATACTGATACTCCATGAGCTATTTGGTTTCTATTACTTATCACGGAATTCAATGAAGATTTCTCCCTTTCAGAAACCTCTATTTCGAAGTATTCTGACCATTGCTTACTAAAACTTTCTAAAAATTTTGTTAATTTTTTTTCGTCTAAGTTAGTAACTCTTTTTACTTTACTATTGATAAAATTTTGTGTCGGTTGTGGACATGATTTTTCAACGTAAGCTTCAACCAAGGACTTTATGACACTTTCTAAGTATCCGGATGTCCTAATACATAAATATCTTGTTAAATGAGATTTTATTTCTTCATTATCTTTAATATTTGATACAGTATCGAATAACGAATTAAGTTGTCTTTCTTGATAATCTATTTTTAATCTCATTTGTAATAAATTAAATTTTACTAAATATTTCTATAGATTGTTCAATTCTACCTTTTACAGAAACCTCGTCAGAAGTACCAACTTTGCTCATAGAAATATATGTGTCATTATACATTAATTTCTCATATTGTTGTTTAAATTTATTGGTGTTTATTTTATCAACTTTTATTAATCTTTTTGTAATACCAATCATAACAGAGTCAAAAATAGCAGCATTTATCCCGCCGCCCCTTCTAAAAGCTTTTTCCTTTAAAGTTAAATTAATAAAATCAATTGCAGGAACAAACAAACCGGATAACTTATTTTTCGAGAATTTCGATAAGTCCCGATTCTTTGACATAAAGTTATTTAAAAAACCTTTAAGAGGTTTTTTATAATTTTTATATTCATAGTATAATGCAAAAAATCTAAGTATAAGCTCTTGTCCCTTTAATCGATCATCTGAAATTCCAAAAATATTTACAAACGAAGGAGTTTGAGCAAGTTCACTAAGTAGCTCGTTGAATAAGCCATAATAAATACAGGCTCTTATTTCTTGTGGTGTTAATTTTTTACCACCTGTGTTTAAACGTTCAAAAATAGAATAAACGCTGCTTTCACCATCATCTGGTTCTTCTTGCTTGATAATGGTGGCATGCATTATTGAATCATTCAGCCTAATTTTATCTTCACTTTTAAGATCTTTAATTGTTTTCCCCTCCAAATCTTTTTGAACACCAACTAGCTTAAATTCCTTTCCCCTGAAAACACCTTTATAAAAATTATATAAAGTCATCAACCTCTGTTGTCCATCGATAATTAATAATCTACCAGTTTCTGGCTCCTTCGAAAGAAATATCCCTGGCACTGGAAGTCCTAAAATCAAGGATTCTATAAATCTCGATGCTTCTTCAATCTTCCACACAAATTTTCTTTGAAAAAGGGGGACAAATATAACTTTGTCTTCAATTCGTTTTACTATAGAATCTACAGGATAATCTGCACCATAACTTGTTATTGAATATCTAAATGGAAGTACTTCATCATCTATCTCATCTTGAATTGATTTTTTACTTACTTTTACATCTTTTGTAGAATGCCATTCTTCTAAATTTTTGATATAATCTATTAAATACTCTTTTTTAAAAACAACAACAATCTCATTATTCTCCTTTAAATATGTTGAAATACCTTCACTAAAAGCCTCATGGAGGGCTTTTTCTTTTACTTGAAACGATGGTGAATATCCTAATTTTTTGTTGTGCTTGTTAAAATCAAATCCTACAAATACTTTGAGATCATCCCACCATCCTAAAATCAATGTTTTCTCTATCGGATCTTTTTCAAAACTCTTGATCCCAGTAATTTGTATTCTATACTCATCATTTGGTCGTCTATTTCCACCATGAGAAATATTCCAAATATATATTCTTGCGGTAATACTTTCTTCTTGATTAAAAATATTTAAATGGAAAGGATGGATATTAATGGGTGATAAATAATCTATATTATAACTACTATCAATTATACAGTTTACAATAATACTGAGTAAATCAGTTTTTTTTATTTTCATGTCTCTTAGAATTAATTAAAGATGGATTTATGTTCTTGTTAAATCTTAACTTACTTGTTTCAAGATAAGATTTTCGTATTTCAATAGAAATCCATTTTCGTTTAAGTTTATTTGCTGCATAACCTGTTGTGTTAGAACCTGCAAAAGGATCTATTATGATATCCTTATCTGAAGTTAAAAATTTTATAAAAAAATTTGCAAACTCAATCGGAAATCTGGCTGGATGTGGATTAATATTTAGAGATTGACACTTTTTCATGTAATAACTACTTGAATCTGTATTTGCTATTGTTATTAAATTTGGAGGTATAGCACCTCCATTATTTTTAATAAACTTTTTAGAAATATCATGCCCACTAGGTCTCATTTTTGCTTTATAACCATTCTTTAAAAGTCCATTCATACTATTGCTATACGGTTTTAATATTTTTCTATTGTCAGATTTCGGATACGGTGTTTTTGATAACCACCAGACTACATTAACTGAGTCTTTTACACGTATTCTTCTGACATTAACCCACTCTGCTGGACTGGGCAATCTAGCAGGATTATAATGATAAAATTCTTGGGCTAAATAAAAATTAAGTTTTCTGCATAAGTTAACTAAAAGTTCAAATTGATATATACTTCTAACTGGATATTTGGGTAGGTAAGATCCCCCTAAATCTATTATTAGCGAACCCTCAGTTTTTAAAATTCTATAAAATTGTTCGGCATAAGGCATAAACCAATTAATATATTCACTCTCAATTTCATTTCCATATTCCTTTTTTCTTGTTAGTGCAAAAGGTGGCGAAGTTAAAACAAGGTCAATTGTGTTATCAGGTATCTTTTTTAATAAATTAATACTATCACCAAGGTATGCAGCACCATATTTCGTAGAATAATATGGTTTATTTGAATCACCTATTCTTTTTATATTAAAATCCAACTTCATAGTCTGTTATTTCTGTTGTTTACTCATAATTATACAATTTTAATTATTTTCTCCTATACTTCAAGCCAACAATTATTGTCTATTCAAAAAACTCATTCATCTATGCTTAATAAGGTAACAGTGGTTATGTTTCACTTTCACTCAGCTTCTCTGCTCTATCCGCAATCTTCAATTTCGCAATCAGTTCATCCAAATCTCCATCAATAATTTGGGAGAGGTTATATAGTGTAAGTCCAATTCTGTGGTCTGTTACACGGTTTTGCGGGAAATTATAGGTGCGAATCTTATCGCTCCTGTCACCGCTGCCAACCATTAATTTACGCTTTACCGAAATTGCTGCATTGGTTCTTTCAATTTCGGCTTCAAGCAATCGTGAACGCAGTATCTTCATTGCCTTCTGCTTATTCTTAAGCTGTGAGCGTTCATCCTGGCACTGAACAACAACACCTGTGGGTAAATGTGTTATACGAATTGCCGTTTCAACTTTATTAACGTTCTGTCCGCCTGCACCGCCTGCACGGAACACATCTATCTTCAGGTCATTAGTATTAATTTCAACATCCACTTCATCAGCTTCGGGCAACACAGCAACCGATGCCGCTGAAGTATGCACTCTGCCCTGTGCTTCGGTTAAAGGCACACGCTGTACACGGTGAACCCCGCTTTCATATTTCAATGTACCGTAAATATCTTTTCCCGTTACGTTAACAACAACTTCCTTCAATCCCCCAAGACCGGATGATTCATTGAACGTTATCAATTCCATTTTCCATCCTACACGCTCAGCATAACGAGTGTACATGCGGTACAGGTCTGCTGCAAATAAAGCCGCCTCTTCACCGCCGGTACCTGCGCGTATTTCAAGTATTGCATTCTTTTCATCATTGGGGTCTTTAGGTACAAGCAGCTCTTTCAGTTCCGCTTCAATTCTATCAGATTTAATTGTAAGCTCTTCTTCTTCCGCTCTTGCAAGCTCACGCATCTCGGCATCATTAGTATCATATTGAAGCTGTTTATTTTTTTCGAGCTCATCGCGGAGCCGGTTAAACTCATCGTAAGCATTCACAATTTCAGTGAGTGAAGCATATTCCTTTGAGAGCTTTGCAAATTCCTTCTGGTCATTTACCAGCTCGGGATTATTGAGCAATCTTGCAAGCTCCTGGTATCTTTCTTTAACTTTTTCTAATCTATCGAACATTTTGAGGATTTTCCTATAGTTTAAATAATATTAATTAATACAAATATATAAGGAAAGTGTAAATAATAAAAAGCAGTTCGGAGAGTTGGAGAGTTCGGAGAGTTGGAGAGTTGAAGAGTTTGAGAGTTGAGAATTCGGAGAGTTTGGAGAGTTGAGGAGTTTTGCGTACTGCCAGTGTCTCTCATGGATAAACTTTATTTATGGAAGAATAAACATCGAGGACACTGGCAGAATAAAGAGATTTTAAATTAACATAATGCTTCTAATTTAAAATAACCGGTAGATATTGTACTGTCAGTGACCACTTGCCTGTAATCAACTCTCCGAACTCTTCAACTCTCCGAACTCTCAAAAAATCTTTTTAACAATAATTTTGTTATAACATAAGAAAAATGATTTGAAAAATATTTTTATAAATTATTTTTTAATAAAATATTTTTTAAAAATGTTTCAATAACTATTGACAATGAACGTTATAATGTTATATTTGCAAAAATAATAATGAGAGTAGGATTAACATATAATATTAAAAAAGAAATTTCATCGGAAGTAATGGAAAAAACTTCACGGCATCTTCATCAGCAAAAACTTGTTGATGATAATTTGCTGCAGAACTACTCTCACCGCTTATCCGATACATATGCAGAGTGGGATGATGAAGAAACAATTGATGCGGTTAAAAGTGCAATCGAAAAAGCAGGTCATAGTGTCGTACTTATTGAAGCAGATGAACATGCATATGAAAAATTAAAATCTCAAAGACCTGATATCGTTTTTAATATGGCTGAAGGACACGGCGGCTCTGCAAGAGAATCTTACATTCCTTCTATGCTTGAGCTTCTTGGTATTCCTTATACTGCCAGCGACCCGACAACTATCGGCATATGTCATGATAAATCAAGATGTAAGGAAATTCTTTCTTATTATAAAGTACCTACACCGGAGTTTTTTATAACAGATAGCATTGTCAGTGGATACCCGGCGGAAAAATTTCCCGTATTTGTAAAACCGCTCCATGAGGGTTCATCCAAGGGAATTTATAACTCCTGCGTTGTAAAAGACCTGGATGAGCTAAACAGGGAAATTACAAGAATAAAGAAGGATTACGACCAGCCCTCTATTATAGAAGATTTTCTTGAGGGCAAGGAATTTACTGTAGCAATTATTGGAAATGGCAAAAATGTAATAGTTTTGCCAATAGTTGAAATAAACCTTTCCTGTGTTCCTGAAGGATTCAACAAAATTTACTCGTATGAGGTAAAATGGTTCTTCGATACACGGGAAAATAAGCTGGATATTTTTACCTGTCCGGCAGAAATAAGCCAAAATCTGACAAAAAAGATAGAAAAAATTGTTATTGATGCCTATAAAGCGCTAAGGATAAGAGAATGGGCAAGGTTCGATGTCCGCTGCGATAAGGAAGAAAATCCTTATATAATAGAGGTGAACCCCCTCCCGGGGATTCTCCCAAATCCTGACGATAATTCCTGTTTTCCAAAAGCCGCCAGAACTGTTGGAATAAATTATGACAGCCTGATTCAAAAGGTGTTAAACCTGGCTATTGAAAGAAACAAACTTAAATGAAACTCAACAAAAAGCTAAATATCTCTATCATATTTAATGACCCGACACAGTATGCACAGGGTCCAATTTACGAAGGCACAGATATAGATCTTGATTCCGTTCCCGAAGCTATTGATATGAGTGAGTACGGCGTGCTTGATGAGATGCGTTCGGTTGAACGTGCTCTTAAGCCGCTTGAACATAATACACGCATTGTTCCTTTCGCACTTGATATTAACAACCTTATAGAAGAATTGAGGGAAAACCGTCCCGATATTATTTTCAATTTATGCGAGAGCGTTGATGGTGACCCGACGCAGGAAATGAACATTGCATCGTTATATGAGCTGATGAAAATTCCGTACACAGGTTCAAGAGCATTTTCACTTGGCCTTGCATTAAACAAGCCGCTTGTTAAAAGTATTTTGAGCTATAATGGAATTCCAACTGCAAAACATTTTGTTGCAAAAAGTTCATCCGGTCTTCATATAAACGGCAATAAATTCCCGATGATAGTTAAACCGTCTAGGGAAGATGCAAGCATTGGCATTACAAATGAATCGATTGTTACAAACAGGCAGGCATTGAAAAAAAGAATTGAATATGTTCTTGATGAACATAAACAGCCCGCACTTGTTGAAGAATACATCGAAGGAAGAGAAATAAATGTTTCCGTTGTTGGAAATGAAGAGTTAATAACATTTCCTATATCTGAAATAGATTTTTCATTACTCCCGGAAGAATATCCGAAGATAATCAGTTATAATTCGAAATGGATGTATAAAACAGTTGAGTTTGAATGTACAAAGGCAGTTTGCCCGGCACAAAACTTAACAAAGACTGAATTAAGAACTATCCAGGAGACAGCAAAGCAGGTTTACAAGCTGCTTGGTGCTGCAGATTACGCAAGGGTTGATATGCGGTTCAAAGATGGAATACCATATGTACTTGAGCTGAACCCGAATCCCGATATAGCTTCAGATGTACCTGAAGATACGGGCTTTACAAGAAGCGCCAAAGCCTATGGATGGGAATATGAATATCTCATTCAGCAGATAATAAACTATGCTTTGAAGAGATGGGGAGTGAATTAGAGTTTATAAAGTTTGTAAAGTTCATAAAGTTTATAAAGTTTATAAAGTAGAGCAAATATGGAGTGTATTAACCGTGTTAATGCGGTAAAAATGTTCTTTAAAATTATTTCTTCGTAAGAAACAAAAACTATTGTAGAGTTAATAAGGTTTACAATTGAATACAAGTTTTATGAACAAAACATCTTTATAAACTTTATAAACCTTACAAACTTTACAAAACAAAATTATGATTAGGAAACTTATTAACGATGATAGAGCGTTACTAAAACAAGTGTTGATTGATACTCAGCACTTTAATGCTGAAGAGATACAAGTTGCTTTAGAGTTGATTGATACTTATTTGAAAGATGAACAGAGTGATTATATTATTTATGTTCACACAAATGATATAACCGATAAAGTTGAAGGATATATTTGTTATGGAAAGAGACCTTTGACCGAAAGTACATATGATCTTTACTGGATTGCAGTAGATCCTAACACGCACGGCAAAGGTATTGGAAGCAGATTAATAGCATTTATGGAAGAAGACCTCAAAGAAAGAGGTGCTAAATTAGTTCTTATTGAAACCAGCGGGAAAGCAGCGTACGAAAATGAAAGAAAGTTCTATGAAAAGAACCGCTACAAGCTGCAAACTGTAATCAGAGATTTTTACAGGCCCGGTGATCACCTGGTGCTCTACCATAAATACTTATAAAAAAGTTTAAAAATCCTGTTCCAACAGAGTTGAGGAACAGGCGCATTTCATAACAAACATAGGAGTAATAAAAACTTTATGGAACTCTGGCAGCAGTTACTGAGACAAAGCATTAGTTCAGTTGATCAGGTAGTTGAGAAGTTTGGTATTAAAAAAGAGGTGGCAGAACGTCTGGATGATTTCTTCCAGGCGAGGGTAAACCCTTATTATTTGGGGCTTATCCGCTATCCCGGCGATCCAATCTGGCTTCAATGCGTACCGCATGAAGTTGAGCTGGAAGACCTCGACGCACCCGAAGACCCTCTGCATGAAGATGACATGAGTCCCGTTCCTAACATTACTCACCGTTATCCCGACCGCGTTTTGTTTCTTACCACAAGCCAGTGCGGCTTGTACTGCCGTTTCTGCACAAGGAAAAGAAAAGTCGGTGACTCAAGCAAAATTAATATGAAAGAGCTTGAGAGTGCTTTCCAGTATCTTGAACAGCATACTGAAGTTTCCGATATTATTTTATCCGGCGGTGACCCGCTTATGCTTACAGATGCTATGCTTGAAAAAATTCTCAAACGCCTGCGTACTATTCCGCATATACAGGTTATACGGCTTGGTACTAAGATGCCATGTGTGCTTCCGCAAAGAATTACACAAGACCTTTGTGATATGATTAAGAAATATCATCCTATATATGTTAACACTCACTTCAATCATCCGTGGGAAATTACCGAAGAGAGCAAGAAGGCATGCGGTATGCTTGCTGATGCAGGATGCCCCGTAGGTAACCAGACTGTTCTTCTTAAAGGTGTGAATGATGACCCCGATGTGATGAAGGACCTCATGAAGGGATTGCTTGCTATGCGTGTGAGACCTTATTACATCTACCAGGCAGACCTTACCAAAGGTGCTAACCATTTCCGTACACCGATTGATGTAGGGCTTGAAATTATGGATAAGCTGAGAGGACATATATCAGGACTTGCAGTGCCGCAGTTTGTGATAGATGCACCCGGCGGCGGCGGAAAGATTCCGTTATTGCCCGAGTATGTGCTTGCAAGGGATAAGGAAAGAATTATTCTCCGTAACTTCCGCAATGAAGTTTACGAGTATCCCGATATACAGGAAGAACATCCTGTACTGAAGAACGGCAAGAGCATAGAGGCACGTCCATTGAAAAAGAAGCAGAAGAAAATCTCGCTTCCGGTGCTGGATGCATAAAAAAATTGCGAGCTCGAAATAAGTTTGTAAAGTTTGTAAGGTTTATAAAGTTTATAAAGTTTATAAAGTTTATAAAGTAGGTGAAGATTAAAAAATATAAGGAAAGCAAAGCAAACCTATAGATGATACGAAAAAATTTCAATTAAACCCATAGGCGTTCAATCGAACGCCTTTTTTTATTATGAATAAATTCCCCCTTTGAAGGGATATGGTAGCACAGACACTCCTGTCTGTGTAAGAAGAATCCGGGTAGCACAGACACTCCTGTCTGTGTAAGAAGAATCCAGGTAGCACAGACACTCCTGTCTGTGTGTTGAACCATTTATTTATAGTAATTAATATTTAAATACCGTAAATTTTGGTATAAAAATCACAACATGCCAAAAAAGAAAAAAACTACAGTAAAAACTGCCAAAAAACCTATTGTATCATATAAACATTTAGATAAAGAACGCTTAAACAATCCGCCTGTTGGTATTGTTACACCTGAAACTGACCCTGATGCAGGTAAAAAGAAAAAATATGAGTATGACCCTCATCTTGACCCACAATTGGTTTGGGCAGGTAAGGCAGAACGCACTAGCTTTGAAATACCGACCGTTAGCTTGCATGTACATGAAAGAATTGATGCAAGGACGATACTTGAAGCAGTAAAAAAGAAAAATGGCAATGGATGGCAGGGCGGATTGTTTGATAGTCCCGATGAAAACTTACCATTAAGAGATGCAATACATTTTTATAAGCATAAGATGGGATGGACAAACAGATTGATTGCAGGTGATTCTCTTTTGGTAATGAATTCTCTTATTGAAAAAGAGGGAATGGCAGGACAGGTGCAGATGATATATTTTGACCCGCCTTATGGAATAAAATATGGCTCAAACTTTCAGCCGTTTGTAAATAAACGTGATGTGAAAGATGGCAAAGATGAAGACTTGACCCAAGAACCTGAAATGATAAAAGCATTCCGCGATACATGGGAACTTGGAATACACAGCTACTTAGCTTACTTACGTGACCGATTATTACTTGCAAGAGATTTATTACATGAAAGTGGAAGTATTTTCGTACAAATAAGTAATGAAAATATACATCATGTTAAGGAATTGATGGATGAGATATTTGGAAATAAGAATTTTGCAAATATAATTGCTTTTAAGAAATCAGGAAGTCAAACAACTTCTCTAATGCCATCTGTATGTGATTATATAGTTTGGTATATAAAAAATATGGATAAGTCAAAGTTCAAGGGTTTATTCATTAAAAAAAAGATCGGCATAGATGAAACAGAATTTAATCAAATTATTAATAATAAGTCTGAATATAGAACATTAACAAATCAAGAAAGGCTATCTTGTGAAATACCCGAAGGATATAGAATTTTTAAAAGTACTGATTTAAATTCACGAAGTGGCTCTGAAACAACTTCTTTACCCTTTGAATTTAAAGATAATAAATATAAACCGCGTAAAGGTGCAGGTTGGAGAACTAATATAGAAGGGCTAAAAGTATTAGCATCTAAAAATCGATTGTTTATAACTAATAATACATTACGATATATACACTATTTTGATGATTTCCCCTATTCTATGCTTACAAATATTTGGGATGACATTATGGGAGCTACGAACTTAATTTACGCTGTACAGACTAATCCTATAGCAATCCAACGTTGTATGTTAATGACAACTGATCCGGGTGATCTGGTATTAGACTTTACTTGTGGCAGCGGAACAACTGCTTATGTTGCAGAACAATGGGGAAGAAGATGGATTACATGTGACACATCAAGAGTTGCAACTGCTCTAACAAAACAAAGATTAATGACTGCATTGTTTGATTACTACGAGCTAGCTCATCCACCGGAAGGAGTTGGAAGCGGTTTTAAATATAAAACAGTACCTCATATAACATTAAAATCAATTGCAAACAATGAACCGCCACCGCAGGAAACACTTTATGACCAACCATACAAGGATAAAAATAAAGTAAGAGTAACAGGTCCTTTTACAGTTGAAGCAGTACCTGCACCTATAGTTAAATCAATTGATGATATCGCACTTGAAATTGGTACTGCAACTGCAGATGATATTGCAATAACTACAGCAACTGCTGCAGATGTATCAATTTCAAGAAGCGGTGAAACACTCCGTCAAAATGAATGGAAAGATGAATTATTAAGAACAGGAATCAGGGCAAAAGCCGGCAAGCACATAAGATTTACAAGAATAGAAACCTTACCCACACGCTGGCTTCATGCTGAAGGTGAAGCAGATGGAGAACGCGTTGTTGTATCGTTCGGACCCGAATATGCACCGCTGGAACAAAGACAGGTCGAGCTTGCAATAGAAGAAGCACAAACGCTTGTTCCCAAGCCAAAGCTTATAGTATTTGCAGCTTTCCAGTTTGACCCGGAAGCTTCGAAAGATATTGATGAATTGAACTGGCCGGGTGTAACACTAATAAAAGCACAAATGAACGCTGACCTTTTAACTGAAGATTTAAAGAAAAAACGTTCATCAAATGAAAGTTTCTGGTTAATAGGACAGCCTGATGTAAGGGTTGAAAAGATTTGTAAAGGTGAAGATGCAGGTAAATATAAAATTGAAGTTCATGGATTTGATTATTACAATCCTGTAAACGGATTAATTGAATCAGGCGGAACAGAAAAAATTGCGATGTGGATGCTTGATACCGATTATGACGGAAGAAGCTTATATCCTCAGCAGGTGTTTTTTCCTATGAGCGGAGCGAAAGACGGATGGAGTAGGTTAGCAAAGAATTTAAAAGCTGAAATTGATGAAGACTTAATTGAGCAATACAGGGGAACAGTATCGCTGCTATTTTCTTCAGGAGAGTTCAAACGTGCTGCTGTCAAAATAATTGATGACAGAGGAATTGAAAGCTTAAAAATAGTGGAGTTAGAATAATGCCGATAAACAGAGAATCACAAAACGAAGAGTTTAAATCAAATTGGCATGATGATTATTTAAAAACAATTTGTGCATTTGCTAACACTGATGGAGGAAAAGTATTTTTAGGTGTAGATGATAATGGTGAAATAGTTGAGCTTAATGATATTGACAGACTACTTGTCGAACTTCCTAATAAGATAAACAGCGTACTTTCTATTTTACCCTCAATTACAATAAGGGAAGAAGGCACTCTTAAATATTTAGAAATAAAGGTTGACTCATATTCGGTTCCAATTTCATGCAGAGGAAAATATTATATCAGAAGCGGAAGTACAACTCAGCAATTAAACGGAACTGCATTGACGGATTTTCTTCAAAGAAAAACAGGAAGAACCTGGGATGAAAATGCAGCCATTGCTTACAATGATGTATTAATAAAAGAAGAAACATTACTAAAATTTAGAAACAATGCTCAGGATAAAATTCCATCCATTGCACATGAGAATGATTTAAAACAAATACTGGAAAAGCTTCATTTAATTGAAAACAATAAAATAAAGTATGCCTGTATTTTATTATTTGGAAATGACCCTCAGGCAAATTTTATTAATGCGAAAATAAGAATAGGCAAATTTACTGATGATGCTAATGTTGTTTCACAGGATGAAGTTGGGGGAAATCTGTTTGATCAGGTAATACATACTATTGAAATTATAAGAACAAAATACCTGCAAACAAATGTGAAGTTTGAAAGTGGAGATATTGAACGCAAAGATGTTCCGGAATATCCTTTGGAAGCACTTCGTGAAGCAATTTTGAATGCAATTACGCACAGAGATTACAGTGTCAGTACAACTATATTCATAAAGTTTTTCAAAGATAAGCTTGTAATCTCAAATTCAGGTTCTTTACCACCTGAAGTACCTTTGAGCAAATTAAAATCTGCTCATATATCTAAACCGCGAAATCCGTTAATAGCAGAAATATTCCAAAAAGCCGGTTATATTGAGACTTGGGGAAGGGGTACAAATAAAATTGTACAATCTTGTAAAGAAGCAGGTTTGCCTGAACCAGACTTTAATGAAGAAAATAATATTTTTACAGTCACTTTTTACAAAGATAATTTAAATGAAGAAAATTTAAAAAAATTAGGTCTGAGTGAAAGACAGATACATGCAGTGCTTTATATTAAGAAAGAAGGCAATATTACCAATAAAAAATATAGGGAAATCAATAATATTTCTGATGAAACAGCAAGAAATGAACTAAAAGATTTAGTGGAGCGGGAAATATTAGTTATTAAGGGTAAAGGACCCTCAGTTAAATACCTAATAAAACAATAACTTTGAACTTAACATAAACAAACTAAATTTCTGGCAATTATTTGGCAATTACTTGGCGATTTTGGCGATTATTTGGCGATTAGCATTATTAAGCAAATCACGCAATAAACGCGCACTAATTAAGCAAAATGCGCATCAAAGGGGCACTAAAGGGGCATTATGAATACAATAGATAAACTTATAATAAATTCACCTTACGAAGAACCAAAATATTATTGGAGCTTTGACAGGGAAATAAGAACATTCGACAAAAAAGAAGGACGCAGACCTGCCGGTTACATTGTTGCAACACAAGCCGCACGTACTTTTGATGACCCGGGATTATTTGTTGAAATACCGCTTGTAAACCAGATAAGACCACGAATTAAAAAATGGCGTGAAGAAGGTTATCCGGGCGTTACAGGGATTACAAAAAGACTTCTTGAACATTGGGTTAATCCTGAAGAACGGGAAAATAAAAGATTCTTTTTCTGCCAGCTTGAGGCAATAGAAACCTTGATATGGTTAAACGAAGCCCCTGCATCCGAAAAAACCGGAATAGATATTCCAAATGATGGCGGTGAGTTTACAAGACTTTGCTCTAAGATGGCAACAGGTTCGGGTAAAACAATTGTAATGGCTATGCTTATTGCTTACCATATATTGAATAAGGTTACATATACGCAGGATAATAGGTTCTCAAAGAATGTTTTAATGATTGCACCGGGCTTAACAGTTAAAAGCAGATTGCAAGTTCTTATTCCCGCAGGCAAAAGTAATTACTATGATGAATTTAATGTAATACCTTCTTCTCTTTATGATAAGCTTAGACAGGGTAAAGTAAAAATAGAAAATTGGCATTCACTTGCATGGGATACGGAAGAAAGATTAGCAAAGAAGAAATCTGTTGATAAAAGAGGTGCAAAAAGCGATGAAGCTTATGTAAAAGAAGTTTTAGGCGAGTTATCTACAGCATCAAATATATTAGTAATTAATGATGAAGCACATCATGCATGGAGAGTTCAGCCCGAATTAAAAGTGAAAAGGGAATTTAAAGAGCAGGCAAATGAAGCTACAATATGGGTTAGCGGCTTAGATAGAATTAACAATGTAAATAAAATATTAAAATGCCATGATTTCACTGCAACACCGTTTGCACCAAGCGGGAAACAATCGACTGATGAAGCATTATTCGAATGGATTGTTAGTGATTTTGGTTTAAATGATTCTATAGAATCGGGTTTGGTTAAAACTCCTCGTGTTGTTATAAGAGATGATGCAAGGTTAACTTCAGATTACAAATCCAGATTGTACCATATCTATAATGACCCGGAAGTAAAAGATGATATAAATAGAAAAGCGGAAGAACATGAGCCATTGCCAGATTTAGTATTGACAGCTTATTATCTATTAGGACTTGATTGGCAGGAAACAAAAAGACTATGGGAAAAAAGTAATCATTATACACCGCCTGTAATGATAACCGTAGCAAACAGAACTGAAACAGCAGCAAGAATTAAGTATTCATTTGACCATAAGAGAGTAAAGATTGATGAGTTGTGCAACCCTACAAAAACATTGCATATAGACTCTAAAGTATTGGATATTGCAGAAGCCCAGGATGAAAATAAAATAAGTAAAGATGAAGAAGATGCTAATGATGATACGCCTGTTAAAAAATTAACAAAACAGGAATCAGCGGAATTACTAAGGCAAACAGTAGATTCAGTAGGTCAAATAGGTAAACCCGGTGAACAAATCCAAAATGTTATCTCCGTAGGAATGTTATCAGAGGGATGGGATGCTAAAACAGTAACACATATCTTAGGTTTACGTGCGTTTTCAAGTCAGTTATTATGTGAGCAAGTTGTGGGCCGAGGGTTAAGAAGCACTACTTATGAGGTAAATCCTGAAACAGGTTTATATGAACCTGAATATGTTAATATATTTGGTGTACCGTTTACATTCTTGCCTCATGAATCGCAGGATGGACCGCCGCCGCCGCCGCCGCTTCCTAAAACGAAGATTGAACCTGTAACCGAAAAAAAAGAATATGAGATAATCTGGCCAAATGTTTTACGCATAAACCATGTATATAAACCATGTTTGACATTAGATATCACTAAAATAAAAGCAATTGAAATTAATGCATATGAAACCCCAACTATTGCAGATTTAGCTCCAATGGTAGACGGACAACCTGACTTGACTAAGATTACCGAGATTGATCTTGAAAAATTAGGCAAAGAATTCAGATGGCAAAAAATAATATTTGAAACCGCAAGAGATGTTTTTGAACAAATGAAGCCAACATGGAAAGGTAACAAAGATTATTTATTAGCTCAAATTATAAAGCTTGTAGAAAATTTTATTAAATCAGAAAAAGTTCTGATTAATCCACCACTTTTTGATGTTGATGAATTAAGAAGAAGAATATTAATTACTTTAAATATGACTAAGGTTGTTCATCATATTTGGGAAGTAATCAGATTTGAAAACACAGAAGAGATTGTTCCTGTATTTGATAATGATTATCCAATTCGTTCAACAGGTAATATGATTACTTGGTACACAGGCAGACCATGTGAAATAACAAAGAAATCTCACATTAATTGCTGTGTCTATGACAGTACCTGGGAAGCAAGCGAATCATTTGAACTGGATAGAAATGAAAATGTGAAAGCATGGGTTAAGAATGATCACTTAGGTTTTGAAATACATTATGTGTATAAAGGCATAGTTAAAAAATATAGACCTGACTTTATAATTAAACTTGCTGATGATACAAATATGATTCTTGAAGTTAAAGGAAAAGATGATGAAGAAAACAAAGCTAAAAGAAGTTTCCTTGATGAATGGATAAGGGCAGTAAATGGACATGGTGGTTTTGGAATTTGGAAATGGAATGTTTCAAAAAATCCTGCTGATTTAAAAAAGATATTACAAGTTAATCAAACATTCTAACTCATGCTATTATAATAATGACAGGAGTGCCTGCCTGCTGCAGTCAGGTCTGTGCTACCTGCTCATTACTAGCTTATTTTTGAGAAATTGGCGGAATGTGTATTATCTCCCCCAAAATTCCTATATCTTTCTTTCATAGCCGGTTAGAAATCATATCCGCACTATCAAAATACTATCACAGAATGTTATCACGCTAAGTATACGGTTTACAATATAGTTAGTGCAGAGGGGAGCATCACACACCCCCAAAAGTGCGGAAATTATGCAATAAACGGCAATTTCCGTAATTAGCACATGTGTCTAATCGCATAGCTTAAAATCGTTACCCAATGAGCTAAATTCACGTCGCTCAGAAAACAGCAATAATTCATCAATGAAAAGCGGGTAAATCAGCCCCAAATATCCCGGCGTGAAAAACCCGTATAAAAACCGGTCATCCCCAGGCGACGCAAAATCACACACAGGCAATAATAATATAACGACATGAACCGGTTATAGCCACACACCGGGAATTTGAGCATCCGCATAAAAAATACTTTCCGGAAAAATCGGTAAAGCAGTGTTCTTTGAAGTACATAGAACAAATGTATAAAAGGAAAAAAATATAATTATTTTAAAAAAAATTTTGTTCTAATTAATGAAGAATTTTCAAGGATTTCTAAATTTTGTCAGGGTAAAACAATAATTTAGGAAAAAATCAATTTGTTTTTTTAGTTTTGTTATGTTAATTTTGAACATAACAGCAGTAATAATATTTCCTCAAATCAATTGAACAATAATCACACTTTAATAGATTATTGATTTTTATAGAATAAAAGAATAAGAGTTCTTAGTAAAGAACTTTTTTTCATAAATAGTTATTTAATTTGAAATTATTAAGAATCAATTAAGCTCTGATGAAATGAATATTAAAAGTTTAAATACAGGAGAGTTACAGAAACCATTCGAGCAAATTGAGTTTGAAAAAAGAACCTCAGTTATTCGAAACCCGGATGGCTCTATAGTATTCGAGATGATAGATATAGTAGTGCCGAAGCAATGGTCACAGGTAGCAACCGATATCATAGCGCAGAAATATTTCCGCAAGGCAGGCATACCCAAGGTATTAAAGAAGACAGAGGAAGAGGGCGTACCCAACTGGCTTCGTGCATCAACACCGGATGAAGAAAAGCTGAAAGAGCTTCCGGCAGAGGAACGGTACGTAAGCGAAACAGACTCAAGGCAGGTATTTCACCGGCTCGCAGGATGCTGGACATACTGGGGATGGAAACATAAATATTTCGATACTGAACAGGATGCGTACAATTTTTATAAAGAGCTGGTGTACATGCTGGCAATGCAGATGGCAGCACCAAACTCACCGCAGTGGTTCAATACAGGCTTAAACTGGGCATACGGCATCAGTGGTCCATCGCAGGGGCATTTTTATGTTGAGAGCGAAACAGGAGAGCTGAAACAATCTGAAGATGCATACACGCATCCGCAGCCGCATGCATGTTTCATTCAATCGGTAACAGATGACCTTGTTAATGAAGGCGGCATCATGGACTTATGGGTGAGAGAAGCAAGGTTGTTTAAGTATGGTTCGGGCACAGGTTCAAACTTCTCTAATATAAGAGGCACCAATGAGCCGTTAAGCGGCGGCGGAAAATCATCGGGGTTAATGTCATTTTTGAAGATAGGTGACAGAAGCGCCGGTGCAATCAAATCAGGCGGCACAACACGCAGGGCAGCCAAGATGGTTACACTTGACCTAGACCATCCCGATATAGAAGAGTATATCAACTGGAAAGTAATAGAAGAGCAAAAAGTAGCAGCATTGGTTTCAGGATCAAAGCTGTTAAATGCTCATTTAAATAGTATAATTAAAGCATGCCACAGCTCACATCCGGAAAATAATGGATTCGACAGGAAATCGAACAAATTACTTGCCAAAGCAATCTCTGATGCAAGAAAATGTTTCATCCCGGAAAATTATATAGAGCGTGTAATACACCTGGCAAAGCTTGGCGTAAAAGAGATACACATCCCCGTATACGATACTGACTGGACGAGTGAAGCATACCTGACGGTGTCGGGGCAGAACTCGAACAACAGCATCCGTGCGACTAATGAGTTCATGAATTCGGTAAAAAATGACGGCGACTGGAATTTATATTTCAGAACCGAGCTTGCAAGAGCAAAGAAAGAAAAGCGTGAACCGGTAGCATGCAAGACGATAAAGGCAAGGGATTTGTGGGAGCAGGTATCGTATTCGGCATGGGCATGTGCCGACCCGGGAATACAGTTTCACACGACAATAAACGAGTGGCATACATGCCCCAGGGGCGGCGACATCAAAGCATCGAACCCATGCAGTGAATATATGTTCATAGATGATACAGCGTGCAACCTTGCATCGCTAAATTTAGTGAAATTCTATGATGCCGAGACGGACAGGTTTGATGTGGAAAGGTACAGGCATGCATCAAGATTATGGACAATAGTGCTCGAAATCAGCGTTTTGATGGCACAATTTCCGAGCAAACAGATTGCAAAACTGTCGTATGAATACAGAACATTAGGCTTAGGTTATGCTAACCTCGGTGCGATGCTAATGCTGCAGGGTATTCCATATGACTCAAGTGAGGCACTGGCAATTACAGGTGCACTTACTGCTATACTTCATATGCATTCATATGCGACATCTGCCGAAATGGCTATGGAGCTGGGAACATTCCTGAGATATAAAGAGAATGAACAGGATATGCTCAGGGTTTTAAGAAATCACAGGCGTGCTGCATACAATGCACCGCAGAATGAATATGAGAAGCTTTCTATTTACCCTATGGGGATAAATAAAAAATTCTGTCCGGATGATTTGCTTGAAGCGGCAAGAGAAGATGCAGACCGCGCAATAGAGCTCGGTGAAAAACACGGCTACAGAAATGCACAGGTTACAGTTGTTGCACCTACAGGAACCATCGGTCTTGTAATGGATTGTGATACTACTGGTGTAGAGCCTGATTTCGCTTTGGTGAAATTCAAAAAGCTTGCAGGAGGCGGATACTTTAAAATAATTAATGAGTCTGTTCCGTTTGCTTTAAAACGCTTAGGTTACACTGCAAATGAAATTAATGATATCATCAAGTATACAAAAGGACATGGCACATTAATTGGATGTCCTAACATTAATGCACAGTCACTTGCATCGAAGGGCTTCACCAAAGACGTGCTGTCATCTATAGAGAAGAACCTTCCTTCGGTATTTGATATTAACTTTGCATTCAATAAGTGGACACTGGGTGTTGACTTCTGCAAAGATGTTCTTGGATTTAAAGAAGACCAACTTGATGATTTTAATTTTAATATACTCCGCAGTCTTGGATTCACAAAAGAGGAAGTTGAAGAAGCAAATGATTATGTATGCGGAACAATGACCGTAGAAGGTGCACCTCATCTGAAGGAGATGCATTACCCCATATTTGATTGCGCAAATAAATGCGGTAAAAAGGGTACAAGATATATTTTACCGGAAGCACACATTAAGATAATGGCAGCAGCACAGCCGTTTATTTCAGGGGCAATATCCAAAACCATCAATCTACCAAATGATGCAACTGTTGAGGATATGAAACGCGCTTACATGCTTTCATGGTCACTTGGTACCAAGGCAAATGCATTATATAGAGACGGCTCAAAGCTTTCCCAGCCGCTGAATTCTGTAAGTGATGATGACCTTTCGGAGAGTGAATCACATGAGCTTGCCGAAATGACTAAATCGAATGATATTATCAGGATAGCAGAGAGAATCATTCACCGTTATATTGCAAAGAGAAGGAAGCTTCCGTTCAGAAGAAGGGGCTATACACAGAAAGCAAAGATTGGTAACCACTCGGTTTATTTACGAACAGGTGAATACGAGAACGGACAGCTTGGCGAAATATTTATCGATATGCACCGTGAGGGGGCAGCATTCAGAAGCCTGATGAACTGTTTTGCCATTTCAATTTCACTCGGATTGCAGCATGGCGTACCGCTGGAAGAGTTCGTTGATGCGTTTGTATATACCAGGTTTGAACCGAACGGAATAGTTATTGGTAATCCAAACATCAAAATGACAACTTCTATTATCGATTATATCTTCCGTGAGCTTGCAGTTACATATCTTGGCAGAAATGACCTTGCTCATATATCACAGGATACGGAGATGAGAACAAGCCCGATAGATGCAATATCGAAGCTGGATAATGAAGCTGATTTTGATGAAGAAGAAATTTACAGCGAAAGAATAATAGAAGAGAAAAGACCGTCAAATATTCCGCCGCCTGTAACAAATGCAGACCTGAGCCCAACCGCAATGCATACTGCATCACAGCAATACAGTGCACAGCCCAAAACCGCAAATGTATCTAACGGGAATGTACAAAACGGCAAGATGGAAATGATTAAGGAAGCGAAGATGAAGGGATACACAGGCGATATATGCCAGTCATGCGGAAGCTTAACTATGGTAAGAAACGGAACATGCTTAAAATGCACAACCTGCGGCGATACAAGCGGGTGCTCTTAAGTTCGTTAAGTATGTTAAGTTTGTAGAGTTTATTAAGTTTGTATAATTGATTATACCTCTTTCCCAAATTTCTATTTGGGAAAGGCAAAAGGGAACGTGATGAGCGTTCCCTTTTTAATTAGCCAATTTATTAAACACCCTTACAATTTTTTCTTTTTTCTTACTTTCTTTATTTATCCATTCAACATTTTTATAAAGCTTGTCATTCTTCAATTGCCATGTCACATCAATTTTCTCATACTTAGATTCACCTTTTACTTCAATTGAATTGTCCTGTTCGTTCCATTTCCCTTTTAGGTTTTGTGCCCAATCTGAGCCGTTACTGCTTATATAAAATCCGCATAAACCACCGGAGCTCATATCATAAGTAATAAATTGCTCCTCTACCCACTTATATTTAATACTGTCACCAACCATCCATCCGGTTAAATTAATATGCAGATAAGTATTATTTGCAGAACCATCAATTGTGAGTACTTCTTTTGCAATACCAGGTGCGATGCCTTCCGTAACATTATAAGTAGTTTCCCATTTGCCAATATATCCATCTAAAACTCTTGTGACATCAATCTGGGATAATATAGTTTGAAATGAAAAAATAAGGCAGGAAATGAGAAATAAATATTTTGTTTTCATAGTCATTTTCCCTTTCGGTTAAATATAGTTGAAATTTTTTAATAGTAAAACTCTATAAGATCATTTTCGAATGGAACTTTGTAATGAAAATTAATATCCCGGCAGTGTCACACATAAATAAGTAAACAGAAGATGAATAAACCATAGAGCATACTGCATGTAAAACATCTGTTCTTCTGTCATCATCCACTTTTATCTTAATATGGAAACGCCCTTTAGATAAAAAGAAAAATTGAAAGTGAAGAAAAAAAAGTATTGAAGGACGTGAAAAAACTCAAAGGAAAAAAATCTTAATATTTTTTTAATAATAATGGGAACGTGAGAACGTTCTCTTTATTTGTTTATAACCATTTTGCCGATATCGGCAAAATGGTTATAAAAGAACAAAAATAGCTGACAATTTTATTATGATGTTTTTTAAAAAGTTATCGGGTATAATTTATGAACGAGGAGTAGATGATAGAGGTTTTGCTTTAATTAGATCAAAAGGAGATGAAGCACTTTTTGGTGGCTACACAACTCAGGAAATGAAGAATAAATTGGGAATATCCGAAAAGTGTCCATTAGCTGACTTCCTCCCAACACTTACAATTAAAGCAAAAGACTTTGCTACCGAACTTACAAGTCATAATGTTGTCGATAAAGATATTCAAGGTGAAAAACCAATTGAGAGAGAACATATTGATAATAATCTTGCAGTAAGAAAAATATTATTGGAAAGAGGTGTCAACCCTGAATCATTACCACCGGCAGAAGATATACAAAAAATAAAAAGGAAAATTGATAGTGAAGAAAAAAAAGTATTGAAGGACGTGAAAAAACTCAAAGGAAAAAAATCTTAATATTTTTTTAATAATAAAGGGAACGTGATGAGCGTTCCCTTTTACTTTCACAGACAGGAGTGTCTGTGCTACCTTAATTTAACGAGCTTTACAAATCAAACTTCACGCCTGATATAATTTTGAACCCGTTATTCTTTCCGGTTATATTTCCATTGATGGCAGAAAGAGTATTTGATAAGCCTAAGCTATATCCAATGCCGGTAAACATTTCAATATTATTTGCAACCCTGAAGTCAAGCCCGCTTCCGAAGTAGAGCCCGAAATCTATCGTCTCAAAAGCTTCACTTGCATCCACATCCCCGTCGATACTTTCTACAGTTGACGATATTCTGAGAGCGACAGTTGGTCCTGCTTCGACGTACGGTTTAACCTGTTGTACCGGAAAGTTTACTTTTAACAGAACCGGGGCTTCAATGTAGTTCAATTTGAATGTATTTTGATTTCCCCAACCATCACCAACCGAGAAACCTTTCATTATATATCTTAATCCCGGTTTTATAGAAAATAACGGAGATACCTTAAATTCTGCAAATCCGCCTATCATTATTCCTGTTCTTGATCCTGAACGAAGGTCAGGCGAAAAGCTTGAGTTAGAGAGATTTAATCCGGCTTCAATACCTAGTTTTGGCTGTGAAAATGATTGTGTCGAAAATATTGCAGCTATTGCAACTACGATGATTGATATTTTTGCTAAAATTTTCAATTTTGTTACCTTTCTTTTTTTTAATTTATATTTTTTGATTTTTTGTTTTTCTGATTTCGTTATTAGCGGGACTAAAGTCCTGAAAGCTCCTCTGTCTGCATCCACGGGCTGAAGCCCGTGGTTACTTTTTTTATTTGGGACAGAAGCCCCTGGTTTCTTTTTTATTATGTTACAGTAGTCCCTGGTTATTTTTTATTTCTAATATTAAAGAACGTTATTACTGTTTGTTTAATATTAATAGTTATTTGCTATCAGTTATTTGTTATCTGTTATTTGTTACTGTACTGTATAATCCGATGTCACTGTATACGCAGTGTTTGTACCTGTTGTACTATTACCTGTAAAATCAAACTTCCACTGCTGTCCTGCCGTTACATGCGTAAATTCTTCAATATCGTAAAAGTTATCTTTTTGGAACACATAGTTTGGGTCGTTGTTGGTTAATGTTTCTTCGAACTGTTGTTCAGGTAACCTGCATACAATTTTTGATATTTTTGTATCCATCGAGGGCTTAAAGAGGAATTCAAGACCTCCGTTTTCTCCCTCTTGCTGTGAAATCTGGAATGATATCTGTTGATTTTGTTTCGGTCCTGTTGGTCCCGTTAAACTATCGAGTTTACTGCAGCCGGTTATTGCAACTGCCAGTAATAAGAATACCGCTGCCAGACCTTTGAATAAATATTTTGTTTTCATTTTTGATGCCTTTCTTTTTTTTTTATTTAATTACAATATTATTCAATATTATTTCTCTTGTAATTTTTAACTTCTTTATTATGGTACAAAAATATATTCACGTGCGTAGTACAAAAAATTGAAATTATCCATAAATTTAATTTCAACAAGTAAATCATCGCTCATTTCCTTGGAATCAGGACAAATTTTAGCATATTTGGTTATTATTAATTAAACTTTAGAGTGGTTGAAATAATATTAAGAAATAAAACCGGGAAACAGCAGATAAAAATGGAAACTGAAATATCCGGAAACTTTTGTAGAGTGTCTATGCTACCCGCAGTACTCAACTAACCAATCCGGTCATTGTCTCATTATTGCCGCCCCCCTGTACAGGCAGGCATGTGGATTTTCTCCACAAAAATTCGGAGTTGGGCTCAAAACAGTGCTGAGATGGGTTCAAGTTGTGTCGGAGTTGGGGTCAAGTTGGTATCAAGTTGGGTTATCGTTTTTGAAAAACAGGGGTTAACTCATTGCAGTATAAGGAGATAACGCCGTCAGAAATGTGAGATTTTTGATTTAAGATTTGCGATTTTGAGCCGGAAACGGCATTTTTTCATCAAAATAAAACTTCACTATATCATTAACCAATATCGTTATGGGAAAAATTTGGCAGCAAATTATTGTCGCTGTTGTTGAGTAGTTAAAGTGATACTTTAAGGTATTTCCGGTTCATTATCAAACACACCCCTTCCGCTTCGCTCCCTCCCCTCTCGAGAGGGGAATCCTTACCTCTTTATTTATCTATTGATTAAAATTGCTTAAAAAGCACTCTAAACACTCTATACACACTAAGCACTCTACACACTCTAATCTATTTTCAGCAAAAACTTGACAAACACAAATATCGTATATACATTTGTATAGTGATAAATATTATCACTCAATACCGTTCTTT
>RPQH01000058.1 GCA_003820375.1 Ignavibacteriota bacterium | reverse complement strand
ACAGGAAGGAGTTTGAAAGTTGTTGATCAATATATTAAATTGTATAATAACTTCCATCCTCCAAAAAAGAATAAAAAACCTAAAAAATAGCCAGGTGACATATGGCACTATTGTAAATAGTGAAATAGTGAAATAGTTGGATATTGAAAATTCGTAATTTTAAAAAGGTGTTCTTGAAAAAGAATACCTTTTTTTTATTATATAATAAAAAATTTTTATTAGCTTTTCACACTCAACTCTTTCCATGACCTTTTTCGCCGTTGTTGGTGTTATGCACCAACAACCATAATCAAAATAAAGGCAGTCGGATATTTCCTTCCGCCTTTATCTTTTTAATTCTTATTCCATTATTTTTGTATCAATGGAATCAAACATTAAAGAAAAAATTCAGTTTCATAAAGCAAAGCCGGAGCAGGCAGAAGAAATCACAACCCTTGTTAACTCTGTTTACAGGGGTGAGAACTCGAAAAAGGGCTGGACTACCGAAGCTTATTTTCTTGATGGCATCAGGATAACATCGGAAAAAATTAAAGAGATTATAAATGAAGAAGACGGCATTATTCTTTTAGCAATGCTGGATGAAAAAATTGTTGGCAGTGTTCATCTCGAAAAGGAAAGTACTTTCTGCTGGCTTGGAATGCTTTCTGTTGATGTGAATTACCAGGCACACGGCATTGGCAGAATTATTATCGATAAATGTGAAAGATATGTGAAGGAAACTTTTGGGTGCAATGAAATGAGGATGAAGGTTATCGGAAGAAGAAAAGAGCTTATCGATTATTATATAAGAAGGGGATACAGTCACACAGGAGAAAAGGAAGATTTTCTTGCTGCAGGTGAAACATTCGGTGAACCCAAAGAACCGCTTTACTTTGAAGTATTGTCAAAAAGAATTTGAATCACAGATTGCACTGATGCGATTATTGTCTGAATCACAGATTACACTGATGCGATTATTGTCTGAATCACAGATTACACTGATGTGATTATTGTCTGAATCGCAGATTACACTCCTGCCTGTCAAAGCCAGGTAAACCTGCTGCAGGCAGGGATAATGCTGATGTCACTGATGTGATTAAGACATTAATCTTCCAATCTTACAATCAAACAAATCTCAAATCGCCTGACTGCAGCAGGCCCGCCTGCATCGGGCAGGCAGGCAAATCACACATCTCAAATCAGAAAAACCTTTCAACCTTTCAACCTTTCAACCTTTCAACCTTCCAACCTTCCAACCTCCATATCATTTCAACAATATCATCTTATTCGTTTGTGTGAAATTCTCTGATTCAATTTTACAAAAATAAATCCCGGATGTTACATTGCCTGCGTTCCATTCAATTGAATATTTTCCTGCATTTTGATTTTGATTTACAAGAACTGCTATTTCCCTGCCTGTTATATCAAAAACAGTTAATTTTACATCGCTGTTTATTGCTAATTGGTAACTGATAATTGTCTTAGGATTAAATGGATTTGGATAATTATTTAAAAAATAAGAAAAAGGTGTGCTATTCTGATTACTTACACCTGTAATTGCAGGATTCGACAGCTTTGCAGTGAATGAATTTATTTGCCCTGAGCCTGTTACTATAATAGTATCAAAAACCGACGATTGGTTAAAATTACCTGTTACAAAAATATTATTGGAGTTATCAAGAGAAATTGCATCACCTCTTTCTACGGACGTACCGCCTGCTGTTTTTCCCCACAACAAAGTACCGTTAGAATTATATTTTAAAACAAGTACATCATAAGAACCCGCACTTGTAGTTGTTATGTTTTCATCCCAGTCTATTGTTCCTCTTTGGAATCCTGTTATGTATAAATTATTTTGAGCATCAATTATTAATTTTGTAGCTTTGCCTACGGCTGCATCACCTGAAGGGAAGCCGCTTGAGTTTGGTACTTCCTTCACCCATAAAAAAGTACCAGACGCGTCTATTTTTGTTAAGTAAAAATCATAAACCCAATCAGGTCCCTGTGTTTGAATTGTTCCGAACAGGAAATTATCATAGAGATCACCGCAGCCATAAACATTACCTGAGTTATCACATACCACTGAGGGATTCTCAAAAGTTACATCTTCCACAAGCTTAGCCCATATTCCTGTTCCGGATGAATTAAGTTTTGCGAAATACAGGCTGTAGACATAAGAGCAATTAACATTTAATCCTGCAAAATTTACATTGCCGGTACCGCATGAACCTGCAGCAAATATATTTCCGGAACCATCTATATCTAAACCGCTTAATGTTCTTACCGGATTAAAAATTACACTAAGCTGTTCATTACCATTTAGATCGAATTTTTTAATCATCCCCTGGAAATTGTATGTAACGATACCTGCGAGAAGAATATTGCCTTTTATTTTTATTACCGATACACTTGCATTATTACTGTATAAAGCGGTTATATTCTTTTTCCACAAAACATTTCCAGAGCTGTTGAATTTAATTAGATAATCATTCAAATCGAAACCTGAGCCGGTATTTACAATAAAATTTGATGCATCAATTCTCAAAGTATCCATAAATGAGCCAAACATGTAAATATTGCCATTTGCGTCACAATCTATATTTTTAATAATAGCTTTACCTGTCAATATCTTCGATAATACTTCATTGCCGGTAGAATTATATTTCCTGAATATAATATCACCGTAAAAGGCAGTCCCATATACCAGTTTAAAATTGTGAATAGTACCGGTAATTACATTACCCGACCCATCAGCAGCAGACGGGAATGAAGCAAAATCCGGATTAAAGGATATTGAATGGGAATTATGTTTTACCCACTGATAAGTCTGTGCAAATGAGGTATGAATTGCAAAAAAAGTTATTACTAAAATAATATACGACTTAATCATACTTATATAAATTTATTGGAAAATATTGAAATTGATATTTAATATCAAGCTAGAGAACTTTTATTACCTAAATAATAATTATACAATTAAGTTTCCCATTCTGAAAAAATACATCGCGGTTATAGGGATAATTTACGTTTTTAAGCTTTTTTGCAAAACATTCCAAAAAAAGTTTCCTTTGCAATGGCATACATATATAATTATATTGTGTGAAAATAATAGAACAGAATTTCTCAAAATTATCATTATAAACTTTAAACAATATAAAATATGAGCAATCCATTATTAGACCCGGTAGAGGGTATCACATTAGATCAGTGGGCAGGTGTAAATGCACAGCTCGCTTCCGGAACTTCTACAGAAGATGCAATTAAAGGTATTGGCGTTGATATGCCAAAGTGGGACCGTGTTAACAACGAATGGCTTACCCGCATGAGAAACGATACTTCATTTGTAATTTCACAAAAATATGCTGCAGCGTTCAATACAACTGCAACAGGAAATCTTGGCAGCGGTTCACAGGTTTCTGCTGATTCTTATCCGTTTGAAAAATACATCGAGGTTATGGTTGCACAGGATGTATTAGGCAAACAGGGAAGAGATGCACAGGATGTTTTAAAGGATTTTGGCTTAACGGTTGCCGATTATTCCAACATAAGTTCATATTGGAGCGGAAAAATGATGACAGATTTTTCACTTGCTATGAAAATGTCACAGCTTGATGCTGAGTACAGAAAAAAATATGAAAGCATGGCTCCCGGTAATGCTCACAGTGATATTGAGTTCTAGATATGGAAGCAAAAGAAATATTAAAGCAATTCAATACAGAAATTGAAACTGCATTCCAAACAGCATGGCATTCTGAAAAAGGCGGCGGCGATAACTGGAACCGCCTTTTAAATACATACAGCCTGCAGCCGCTTGATAAGGAATATAAAGATGCACTCCTGAACTCCGAAATGAAAATAGCACGCGGTGCATTCCCGATTGAACTGAGAAGAGTTTATGAAAGGATAATTGATAAATATAAAGCAAATGTATCTTCATCCCCAGAGCTTTCATCTGCTGTCAATAATTTTGATATGGATGCAAAAGTTAAGGAGTACTACCAGAAAATAAAACCCTTTTCAGGCATGGGTGATATATTCAAAAATGCAGGAGTAGGAACGCAGAAATACTCATCCGGTTTGCAGAAGGAAAAACATTACACTATAAGATGTAAAAATTGTGCAGCTCCGCGGCTTGAAGAAATGCAATACGACAGTTGTTTATTTTGCGGAAGCAAGCTTTTTGAGCCGATAGTCTGATAACCATTTCCATATCAGCGGGAATATCAAAGATGGCTGTAAGGTTCTGTTCATCCTTTATAGTTGTATTTTATTACTTTTTTAAATTTTTTAATTAATAATTATGTCATTTGAAGAATTAGTAACACGCTGGGATAACTTTTTATCGAAGCTCAAAGACCGTTTTCATGAAGTGTTAAACCAGGCAGAAGAGCCTCTGAATGAAGTTATTAACAATCTCCAGTACGATAATATAATAATCCACAATATCAAGACGGGGCTTCATAATCAGACCGTTATGCAGTTAATGGAGAAAGCTGAACAGGGGTGGGATAAGATGGACTCGGAAATGATGAAATTCGGCAAGATTTTCTGGGGACAGAAATCGGACCAGCACAGAAAACTGGATGATTTCAGGGAATGGCTTAATACCGAATTCTTTAAATTCGAGATTGATATATATGCAAAAGCAGCCCGTAAGATACTCGATAATGTTAAAAAGCATATAGACGAGAGTAAGCTTCACCGCTGCACACAATGCGGGGCAGAGCTGCCCATTAATGTATATTCATTTGTCGCTTTGAACATGAAATGCGAAAGCTGCGGCTCAGTAAACACTTATCAACCTGACGACAGAATAAGAGCATTGGAATACTATGTTATTAATAACCTTGCAGAAGAATATGCAATGGATGCAAAGATTAAGGCAAAATATGATAATAATGCTCAAAAAGAATATTACACCATGTATTACACATACTTAATGGAGAATGTACCCGACAAAAAGGACTTCTATAAGCGTGATATGGATGAGAGAGTGAATAACCCGTTTTTCAGTAATGTATCATTTTAGGGCTAAATCCCTGTAATATACCACCTTTTAGGTAAAAACCCCAAAAGTGCGATTTAGAGCAAGAATCGCACTTTTGGGGTTTTTACCTACACACCATAGTTAGGTTACTACATCCTACTAGATGAAAATCACTGATTTCGTTAGACTTATAGTGAAAATTATTAACGATATTAGTGGCAAAGGGAGGTTAAGATGAACAAAATTACATCTTTAAATACATTTTTAATTGCTATTGCAGCGCTTTTTTTAATTCAATATGGCTTTGCTCAGACATGGGTTGACGCCGGATTTGTACCCAGCCCGGGAGCACAGCCGAGTATTTCCGTAGTAACCAGTGATGTGGCATGGATTTGCGGCGGTTCAGGTACTACACCAAAATTATTTAAGACAATAAACGGAGGATTGAACTGGACGGAATTGTCTGTTTTAGGACTTGGTCATGAATTAGGATGTGTTGCAGCTATTTCACCGGATATTGTATTCGTAGGTGAAAGTATTGTTACAGGCGGAGCAAATTTATATAAAACCGTAAACGGCGGCTCAACATGGACATCCGTTTTCCAGACACCGCCTAACCGCGGCTTTTTTAATGGTATCGTTTTTACCAAAGACAACGGTTATTTGTTTGCTCTTGCTATTGCGGAAAGAGTGTACAGGTCAAGCAACGGAGGTACTAACTGGCTTGAGCTGAATGCAGGTCTTAATGGTGTTTCTAATGCTCACAACTCATTGTTCCTTATAGATAACAACTTCTATGGATTTGGAATGAATAACGGTGCTGCCAGAGTCAGGCTAACACCTGATAACTCTTCTAACTGGGCTACTTATTCTGTTAATGTTAATGGAAATTACACTTCAGCAATTGCATTTCATACTAACAAATTAATGGGTGTTGCAGCTACTTCCACTTCTCTTCCGAACATTGCACGTACAACTAATGGAGGCTTAACATGGAACGTAGTAAATATTGGTGCAGGATTAACAGGTACCCCTTATATTCAATGGATTGAGAACACTTCTGTTCTTTATATTGTAGGCTCAAATGGAAAAGTGAAAAGAAGCAATGATAACGGACTTACATGGGTGGAGACTCCAATGAACGGTGTTGCAAATATCACACATTTTGATTTCAGAAGATTAAACAATGTTATATTTGGTTATGCAGTATCAAGCGATGGTAATGTTGTTAAGCTGACAGACAGTGTTAACATATTTGTCGGCAACGGCAATATCAGCACTAATAAACCGGTTGAGTATAAATTAGGACAAAACTATCCTAACCCGTTCAACCCGAATACAACCATAAATATCAGCCTGCCCGAAGCATCATTTGTAAAGCTTACGGTTTTCAACGCAATGGGACAGGAAGTATCGGTTGTAAAAAATGAGTTTATGCAGGCAGGGAAGTATGACGTTAACTTCAATGCTGCAGATCTAGCCAGCGGTATTTATTATTACACATTAACTACCGACGGTTTTACAGATACAAAGAAGATGATATTGATAAAGTAGTATAAAATGAATTGGTAAAAGGGGCTGTCTCAAAAAGATAGTCCCTTTTTTATTTGCTGTAACTGATAATGAGGACATATAAACAAAAACAAAAATGGTACCCGGTTATTATACTTTTGCGTGAGGTCACTTATATAGTATGTCATAAAATGAGTAAAAGGCAGAAAAATCTATCGCTTTTTTCTCATCATTACCGTATAAAGCTTTTCATTCTTTGCCTTGCTTTCCGCCCATGAAATAAAATCAAACATTACAAACAAACTTTTACTTGCCGGTTCGTCTTTTAATTTTTTAAGCTTGTAATGTAATTCGTCATAAGCTTCGTGCAATTCCTTTTCATTGTATCCAAGTGCTTTTTTAAAAAAATGGAATAGTACTTCTTGAGCTTCACTCATCATGCCGCTTTCTTTTATTGCCCTGTAAACGGACTGGCTTAAATATTCAAGCAGGTCGTAATTACCAAGCTCCAAATGCAGTACAAGCTGGAACAATTTAGCCAAATTTATCACATCGCTTTTAAAGGAAAGTGAAGAGTCGTTTAAAAGCATATTGTTATATTTAAGAGCGTTCTCAATATCGCCAATAGTAAAATAAAAACTGCAAAGATTGCTGAGCAGAACTGCCTTTGCCTGTGCAGGCACTTCCTTCTGATATGTGTTAAGTTCCTGGGCAATCCTTTTGGCAGCAGCTTTTCCTTTAGCTATTTCAAGTGACTTCCTGTATATGAGCATCTCTGTATTTGCAATATGAAATTTTGCCTGGATAATTGTTGAAGGCGGCAGCTTGTTTTCCCAGCGTTTTCTTACTTTATTTAATTTTACAAGTGTTTCTCTTGTCACATGACGTTTTTTTGTGTAATTTGAAAACAGCAGATAGTTTATAAGTGCCTGAATATAATTTTTAGGATTCTCTTCTATCATATGCTTATTAGAATCCATCATCTCAATTTCCTTCTTCAAAATATTAAAAACATTTTCCAGTTTTTCCTGTGCTAAATTATAAAACAGGTGAGTGTGATAATAATATGTTTTGGTAAGATAATCATCTGCATTGCGTTCATCAGCAATAAACGGGTGGCAGATTATTTTTTCAATTTCCTTTTTCCGTTCTTCGCCCGAAAAATCTCCTTTTTGCTCAACATAAATAACAACACGGTCCGAAAGCCAGCTATATTCAAAATACTTATCTAATTTTTTTGTCAGTTCTTTTTGTTCTTCATAAATTCTTTTCCTGTTTTCAAGAACATTTTTATCCGGAAACTGTATTAAAATATTCCGCTCAATAATAAGCAAATCTAATACATATTTTGACTTATAATATTTATTAGCAATCTCCTTTGCTTTTTTCAGGTATTTAATTGCTTCTTTATATAAAGCTTTTGATTTAAGTATTCTGATATTGGAAATTAACTCATTTAATTTTGATTCTGCATTTTCAAATGAGCCGTAATTATGCAGAGATTTAAGAATGAGATTAAACAAATAAACCTTATAAACGGGGAGCTGTTTATAAAGTATATCGTCAAGTTTCTCTTTGAGAATATCTTCATCATAATCGGCAAGTTTATCGATAGCATCAAAAAGTACGATGTAATTTTTTTTTGCACCGGAAGTGTTTCTTGCAGCAAATTTCTTAAAATAACCCTTCTCAGATTTGGTTAATGATTTAATTAACCTGAACAGTTCATCACTTACTGTTTTCAACGAACTTAAATTATAATTTAAAGAAAATCAGAGAATTCCCGTTAAAATACATATTTTTCAATCATTTTGCAAATACTACATCATAATTTTGCCATTTCGGCTTTAAATATTTCCCGAAAATCAGTTTTTATACCCTCATTTGGTACTATAAATTTGAAACAATAAGATAAAAAGATGTATGCATGATAAATTTTTTGACCAATTAATAAAATTTTTTATGATAAACGCCGGCAAATCTTCAGCAGGTAAATCAGGAAATCCGGCTGTTCAGAACAAAAAAAAGATCTCAAAAAAAATATTAAAAAATTTAAACAAAGGGAAAAACAAAATGAAAGATATTCTTAGACTGATATTCTTAAATCTGATATTTATTGTAAACGTGTTTTCGCAAACATGGGTATGGCAAAATCCGCTGCCGCAGGGTAATACTCTTTCGGGGGTGGACTTTGTTAATGCAAATACAGGATATGCTGCAGGGAATATTGGTACATTAATCAAAACAACAAACGCTGGAGTTAACTGGTTTAGCGTTCCTTTAAATACAAAATTGAATTTATACGCAGTTGATTTTGTCAATGCAAACACAGGTTTTATTGCTTCAGACAGCGGAAGGATATTTAAAACAACAACAGCAGGAAGCTCATGGAATGAATATAATACAAATGTTCCGCAATCATTCAGAACAATAGAATTTGTTACAGAATATATGGGTTATGCATCGGGCGATGACGGAAAAATTTTTAAAACCACCAATGCAGGACAAAATTGGTCCAATATTTCAGTAACTACAAACAAATCACTTTATGGACTTTATTTTGTTAATGGAAGCAGGGGTTTTATTGTCGGTGAAAGCGGGTATATTATTAAAACAACAAACGGCGGCACAAACTGGACTGAATTGAATTCAAACATTACACTCCCGTTATTCAAAGTATTTTTTTCCGATAGCTTAACGGGTTATGCGACCTCAATGCAGGGGAAGGTGATGAAAACCACTGACGGAGGAATAAATTGGACACAGCTTCTAACAGGATTGACATGCAGCTTTTATGATATGTTTTTTAATGATGCAAATACAGGTGTCGTAATAGGTGAAGGTGGTTCGGTTATCAGGACCACTAACGGAGGAGTAAATTGGACACAGCATTTTAACTTACCGGTTACTTTCAGAGCGGTCTCGTTCGCAGATGTTAATAACGGGTACGTTGTTGGGCAGGGAGGTATTGTATACAAATCTACAAATGGAGGAATCAACTGGAGTGCACAGGTAAGTTCTCCCTTCAGGTCAATAAAGGACAGTAAATTTATTGATGCAAATACCGGTTATGCAGGCGGAGATAACGGAAAATTAATAAAGACAACAAATGGCGGAGAGAACTGGAACATTGTTCCGCTTGACTTTGCTCATATCAATTCAATTTATTTTGCAGACGCTAATACAGGATTTTTACTGGCCGATAACGGCACTGTCACAAAAACCACTAATGGGGGTCAAAGCTGGAATTTTTACACAATTCAATATAATACACATTTTTATTCAATCACTTTTACATCATTGTTAACGGGTTATGTTTCGGGTGATAATGGTAAAATTTTTAAAACAACAAACGGTGGCGTGAATTGGAATGCTATGAGCACCGGAATCAGTAATTACCTTGAAGATGTAAAATTCATAAATGAAAGTACAGGGGTTGTTTCCGGTGGTGCAGGGATGATATACAGAACAATAAACGCAGGTGTTAACTGGACTCCAATTTATACCGATGCGCCGGGATACATCAACAGCATGTGTTTTGTAAATGCAAATGTTGGTTATGCAGCAGGAAATTCCGGTGCAATACTTAAAACAACTAACAGCGGATTGAACTGGATTATTCAAAATCAAAATATTTATTTTCATTTAACACAGGTTGTATTTAAAGATACCGTTAATGGTTATGCAGTAGGCAGTGCGGGAACGATACTTAAAACATCAAACGGAGGTGCAAACTGGATTACTGATAATTCAATTACAAATAATTCATTGTTATCGGCAGCTTATGCAGGTCCTAACAAAGTTTTTGTTTTCGGAAGTGACGGTACAATTATTAAGTATGTAAACACAATGACAGGCACAATAAACAATACAGAAACACCTGCCGGTTTCAAGCTTTCACAAAATTATCCAAACCCGTTTAACCCGGAAACAAGAATAAGCTTCAATTTACCAAAAGCATCATTTATTACATTAAAAGTATATGATGTCCGGGGAAAGCTGGTAAATACTTTAGTAAATGAACAGACATCAGCCGGTCAGCATGAAGTTACATATAATGCATCCGGTTTGGCGTCGGGAGTTTATTTTTACCGTTTGGATACCGAGGGTTTCAGTGATGTGAAAAAGATGGTTCTTGTTAAATAATCCCAGAGGGACTGCTTCGCAGCAAATAACAGATAATAGAAAGTAATTAAAAGCTAATTAAAGCAACAAAACTCCTTCCTATATAATTACGGAAGGAGTTTTGTTTTAATAGATGAAAATATAAAGAAAAAATAATTATTATTGCATATCGCGATTTGCGATATGCAATATATTTTTTTAATTAAAGGTTAAAGCAGTTTAGAATTATGAAAATCTACATCTCATTAGACATGGAAGGTATTGCAGGTACCTTTACATGGGGGCAGGAAGAAAACAACAGGGAAGAAGTACGCAAATGTATCGCACAGCAAATACAATGGGTAATACAGGGAATACAATCAAGCAAATCAAATAAATCGGTTAATGAAATTGTGATAGCAGATTCGCATTCAGGCGGTGATAACCTGTTGTATGAAATAACAGGACTTGATAACCGGCTGCACTTGATATCAGGCACTCCGCGTCCAAAATACATGATGCCTGCATTTAATGATTCTTACAATGTCGTATTTTTTGTTGGCTATCATGGCGGAATTGGTACACTGCACTCAAATATGGACCATTCTTACAGTCCGCGGTTCCATAAAATATGGCTCAATGATAAACCAATGAACGAAAGCCTGATTAATGCAGCTTATGCCGGTCTGTTTAATGTTCCTGTCGGTTTGATAGTAGGAGATGATGCATTAATGAATCAGCTTAAGATTGATGATGCTATGCCGTGGGTTGAGTTTGTAGTAACAAAATATTCGCTCAGCCGTTTCGCCGTTAAAAACAAGCCGATGATAGTAGTACGCAATGAAACTGTATCTGCTGTTAATAAAATTATAGACTCGGATTTGTCGAAAATTCCCGTTTATAAATTTGAATCTCCCATAAAATTAAGAATAGAGCTTCAGACTACGTCAATGGCTGATATGCTTGAACTGCTGCATGATGTAAAAAGGATAGACGGCGTAACAGTTGAGCTGACTCATAATGATTATGCCGAGGTATTTGATACAATAGATGCAATGGCAACACTTGCAAGAGCAGTGAAGTGGTAGAGAGTTCTTTAAGTTCTTTAAGTTCTTTAAGTTCTTTAAGTTCTTTAAGTTCTTTAAGTTTTGTTTGTACTGTCAGCCCGAAAGAGTATTTCGAATCTTCGGACTGGCATTACGTAAACCTTCCAACTTTCCAACCTTTCAACCTGTAACCTGTAACCTGCAACCTGTAACCTTCCAACCTGCAACCTGTATCTTATTCCCCCAGCTCTTCAAGCATCTTTTTTGCATTTCCATTTCCGGGTTCCATTTCAAGAACTTTTTTATAATTTACTTTTGCCAGTTCTTTATCTCCTTTTTTTGCATATGCTTCGGCAAGGCTATCGTATACGTTTGCAATACCGGGAAAAAGCTCAGAATTATATTTGAATACTTCAATTGCCAAATCAATTTCCCCGGATTCCATTAACTCATACCCGAAAAAGTTTAAGTGCATGTCATTGAATTTCAAATCATTTTGTTCCAGCATTTCTTTAAAGTGTTCTTTAAAATATGCAATGCCATTTTTTTTAATAACCTTGTAATATTTCATAGCCCCGGGCAGATCCGGCTTTGACGCTGTTTTTCCGTTAATAATTGCACTTACCCTAAGCTCAACTTCTTCCGCCATTTTGCCAAAATTAGAAAGTATAATCAATGTATATCCGTTATTATAATGTCCGAGAATTGAATTCCATGCAGGTGTACCGCCAGCAGCAATGTTGCCTTCACGGAAACCTATTTGTCTTACATATTGTGAAAATTTAAGCAGGTCATCAGCATTCGTAAAAATACCGCCGGCAGGAGATGGTGCCGCATGGAATTTCGCGTTTACTTTCTCACCCGAAAACTTTAGCATAGCTCCTATTGCACTGTTAGTAACATTTTCTCCATTTCTTAAAAAATACGAATCTTTCATATTCAGCGGTTCAAAAATTCGTTCCTTCAGGTTTTCTTCATATGATTTTCCCGAAGCTTTTTCAATTATTCCGCCAAGCACTACATATCCGGAATTCGAATATCTTTGAGATGTACCCGGCTCGAACAATAGGGGTTCATCCTTAATAATTTCAAGGAAATCGTTTACTGATTTGAAATTGTCCGGGGTCCGGTTGAATTTTGGGTTATTCAGGTAATCTCCCAATCCGGCTTTCATATCAATAAGCATTTGAATAGTAATTTTATTCCCTGTTTCCTCCGGGTAAAGTGCAATGTATTTGCTTAACGGGTCATCAAGTGAGAGCTTACCTTCGTCTTTTAACTGCATAATCATTGAACGTGTAAAAAGCTTGGTTATAGAGGCAATATTAAACAGGGTGGAGGTATTATTGGAGTTTTTATTTTCCCAATCTGCATATCCGAATGCTTGTTTATAAAGCTGATTCCCGTCTTTTGCCAATAAAACCACTCCGGAAAATATTCCCATATTGTTATATTCCTGCATAAGGGATTCAAGCTTTGCGGTGACTTCATCCTGGGCAAGCTGAGTTGAAATGCTTAACATTATTAATATAAATGTGAAATATTTTAACTTTTTCATATATTTAAATTATTAATTTATTAAATAAGACGCAATGAAGAGGAGATAAGTCGCAGGAGGGAGTTCAGAGAGTTTGGAGAGTTCGGAGAGTTCTGAGAGTTCCGAGAGTTCTGAGAGTTCCGAGAGTTGAGGAGTTTTGTGTACTGCCAGTACCTCTCATGGATAAACTTTATTTATGGAAGAATAAACATCGGAGTCACTGGCAGAATAAGGAGATTTTAAATTGACCTAAAGCTTCTAATTTCAAATTACCGTTATAGAATGTACTGCCTGTAACCACTTGCCTGTTATCAACTCTCGGGACTCTCCGAACTCTCCAAACTCTAAGACTCTCTGTACTCATAAAAAAAAGGAGTATAAAAATATTATACTCCTCTTAACAATGCCGGAAATAAGAAGAAGTTAGTTATTAGAACCGTTTGATTTGTTAATGTACTTGGTCAGGTCATAAACCTGGTTTCCGTTTTCATCAACAACATAGCAAGGTCCTTTGTTGTCATTAACTTTGTTGGTTTTGACATACCTGATAGACATATCATATAAGAACCTGCCGACTCCCCATTTTACTGCTGCTCTTTTAAAGCTATCGCTTGCAGCACCCTTTTCTTTTTCGATTGTGGACTCGCTTCCACAATCCCATTTCCAAACCCATTCGCCGTTTATCTTTATACCGATACCTGCATATACAGAACCGCACACTTCTTTGTAATCGCTCTGCCAGTTCTCTCTTCCAACTATTTCGTCAAGAACGTTCATTACGTCACGGCTGTCTATGTAAGGTACACAGCTAGCGGCAGGTTTGTTTTTTGAAAATGCCTGTACCCTCCACTGGTAAGGTACCTTTTTGCTTAACTCTTGTAACTGTTCCATTTATTACTCCTTTAAATTATTTATATCAATACTAACATTACTAACATATAAAATGCGACAGTAATTCCCCGATTGTATAAAATTAAGCTGTTCATTTTTAGACATTTATGAAAATAATTTTAAGTTTATAAATCTTTAAAACTCATTGCTTTATAGAAATAACCTTATTTTTCATAAACTATTGATTTGTTATATTTAAAGAATTTTTTTAATTTGTATTTATTTCAGTTGCCTGATGCCTGCATGACAAAAGTCATAGTTTCGGTTTTGGGCAATTTGTAGTTTTGTATAATTTAAATTTAAAGCATGAAAACACTTCTTTTCATATTATTTGCTTTTACTTTGATCCTGTATGCGTGTAAGGATAATCCTACAGTTATTGAGCCTCCGGTAAGCAATACAGGCTACAAGAAAGTCATGGATGCCGTATCCGGCAGCACAAAGTTTGAGATATATAAGAATGGTTCCGAAAATTTAACATTCGGCTATAATGAAATTGGCTTTAAGGTCTTCCTGGATAACCAGGAGCAGACTTCGGGATTTGTAAAATTTACTCCAAGATTATATGATAATGTGCCAACACCGGGATGGGTTTGTCAGTCAGCCCCGGTAAGCAGTAGGTTCGAAAGAGATGCCAACGGGTACTTTATTGGTTATGCTAATTTTATAAAGGCGACAAGTTCTCCTTTTACATGGTATGGATTTTTTAATTACAATGACCAGGCAAATGCTGACTCTGTTGTATTCAATGTTAATGCATCATCCCAGGCACAGTTGTTAAGCTTTAGAGGACCGTCACCTGATACTAACTGGTATTGCATAACACTTATATCACCATTCACTCCAAAGTACGGGTTAAATGAATTTAAGTGCATGCTGCATACATCAGCCGATCAAACCGGTTATACTGAAGTAGAAAATGCCGAAATGATAATTTGGCCGTGGATGCCTTCTATGAATCATGGCTCTTCCAGTAATATTAATCCGACATATTCAGGTAAAGGTGTTTATACAGGAAGAGTTAACCTTGTGATGTCGGGAGGATGGGAAGTATATGATACAGTTAGGGTAAGCGGTAATACGGTTACACCAATTCCAACTCCTAAATTTATTTTTGATTGTCCTTAATTATATTGGGTACTAGTAATAAATGAAAATATTAACTTTAATAACAATTTTAGCTTTGGTGTTTATCTATTCCTGTAAGGATGCAGATATTGTTGGTCCCGGCAGTAATAATAACGGGTACAACAAAGTACTGACAGGTGAGGCAAATGGGGTGAGGTTCGAATTGTATGATTCAACATATAATGAACTAGTAACCGGATACAATAACCTGGGGATTAAGGTATTTGTTAATAATGAAGAAAAAACTTCCGGTTTTGCGAAGTTAAAAGTTTTTATGTATCATACTTTTATAACAAGCACTCATTCATGCCCGATAAGTCCTGTGTTTTATTATGACCCGGATAAAAAAATGTTTACAGGATATGCAAACATGTTAATGTATACCGATTCTACATCTTACTTTATGGCTTTTTTTAATTATAATGATGAGATGAATGTTGATTCTGTCAGGTTTGATGTTTCTATTGATACAATGAACCAAACAAGGGGATTTATTGATTTTCCTACGGGGGATTTATATATATTCACAGTAATTTCTCCTAAATATCCCGTTATGGGAATGAATGATATCAGATACCTGTTTCACAAGACACCTGATGATATAGAGTATTACGAAGTGGATTCAGCTCAAATGTTTCTGAGGACATTAATTGAATCATCAGGTCATACGTCAACAGGAAACGTAAACCCTGTTTCGCTTGGTAACGGCTTGTATTCGGGAAAGGTAAATCTTGATGAGTCCGGGATGTGGTTTGTATATGATTCGGTAAAGTATCAGGATAGAGTATTAACTCCGAATGTGCCGCCGAAATTTATTTTTAATGTTCAGTAAGATGAATTATTTACCTTTAATAATATTAGCAGCAGCAATAATTCATATAATTGAAGAATTTTTTTACCCGGGCGGCTTTATTGATTTTGCAAGAAAGAACATTGTTAAGAATAACCGCCGTATAATGGCAGAAGCAATTGACAGTAATATGGCAGTTATAGTAAATGCCCTTTTTCTTTTGCTTTGCCTTGTTAATGTTTTGATTAGCGGAACAGGTACATTGCTGCATTATTCACTTGTTGGGTTGATATTGTTTAATTCATTGTTTCATATTGCCGGAAGCATAATTATCAGGAAATACTCTCCGGGATTAATAACATCTGTATTGATATATATTCCTTTAGCTGTTTATATAATAAGCAATTCCAATAAATCCGGCGATGAAATGCTGATAGCAATGGTGATTGGAATTTTATTAAACTTGGTGCCAATTATTATAGTACTTGTGAGATCGAAATTTGTTTTTAATTATAAAAATAAAGTATTACTGAAATAAATTATGAAAAAATCTTTATTATTTATTCTTTTATTGCTTGCTCTGCAGGTTAATGAAACCAGGCCCTGCAATATTTGCGGCGGGGGGACAGGCGATCTGGTCGTATTAGCTCTGGACGGAAGAATGCTATTTAATGCAGGATTGTTTTACGACTCCTATATTGGCAGGTGGGACCAGCGCGGAACATGGCGTGAATTTGATTATACTGAAAACCAATACAGGTTTTCGTTTAGCGGTGCTTACAGGTTTAACAGGCATCTGCAGGGAGCTATAACAATTCCTTATGTTATGAATTACAACAACATCCCCGAGCAGACACATAATGGAAGCGGCATCGGCGATATTTCGCTTAGCGGCAGGTATGAGTTCTTTCATGAATTCCAGGTTAAAAGAAAAAATAATAAAGATTACATTGACAATAAATTACCTTACCTTGCAATTACATTCGGGTTAACACTGCCAACAGGAAAATCAGAAGAAAATGCTGATAGTGAAGTGGGTGTTACGGGAAAAGGTTATTTTGTAAGCTCTCTTGGTGTATCACTTACAAAAACCATAATTAAAAATCATTTACAGGTCAGCACAGATATAAGCTGGCAGCACAGTTTTAAGAAAACTTACGAAAAATATTATAATATTGCACAAACGCCGTTTGAAAAACAGCAGGGTGATAAGTTCAATTACTCAGCATCGTTTAATTACATTTTTAATAACTGGCATGCATTAACATTATCAGTAACCGGCTCAAACCAGTCAGCCAGTATGTATGAGAAAAATTCCGTTGCCAACTCCGAAGAACGGAATTTGAATTTTATGTTCTCATATACATATTATCCTTCAACGCCGTTTCGTATAACACCATCGATAAAATGGACTTTACCGCAGGATAATATGGGAAAAAATGCAAGCGGTTCAACAACCTTTGGTGTGAACTTAACTTACTACTTTGCTGATTATGATATTAAGTAGGTTGCAGGTTGCAGGTTGAAGGTTATCCCAGAGGGATCCCTATGGGACAAGTTAAAGGTTGAAGGTTGCAGGTTAAAGGTTGAAGATTGAAAAGTTGGAAGATTAACAATGTGCATAGACAAGGGGTTACTGATATTAGTCCGGATATATAGAAATTACAACATTCATTATGTTAACAACTCCAGACATAAAATACCGGATTACCCCTTGAAAACTATCCGTCCGGAAGATTTGCAGTTGTGTAGTCAAATATCATATTAAAAAGTTGAGAATGAGGATACAGAATTTAACATTAGAAAAATATTTTATAAAATATAATACATATAAAACAATCATGACAAAAATATTAGGCATAATGCTAATTACAATCCTGTTTACCTTTACTTCATCTTATGGAGCAGGGAAAGAAATAAAAACAGTTACAATAAAATGTACTGAAATGACCTGCGAGGGGTGTAAACGGGAAATTACACGCTCAATAAAATTGCTGGATGGAATTGATAAGATTGATGTAAACCTGGATACAAAGATAATTACAGTTACATTTGATGATAAAAAAGCTACCGAGACAGACCTAATAAAAGCAATTGAAAATGCAGGTTATGCAAGTGAAGTGGTGAAGTAGTAAATTATTGTTAAAAAAGCCCGGAGATTTTTTGGGGTGTCAGGTCGTTTACTGGATAGTAAAAATTAAACTTTTTTATTCTGTTTTCATTTATCGCTGAAATATCTCCATTCTTCAAGATGGACCTGACACTGCTTTAAAAATATAAAGAAGCTTTAGTACCATATTGATCAGTTATGTCTGGGAACCCCGTACTCCAACTTATACCACTGTTTTCAGTTCGTTTCACATAAATTGTGTTTTGATAACTTGTAGGGTATCCCTGCCTTTCCCATATTATATATCCTATGTCCGCATTCAAAAATTGAATGTCTATAGGATTGCCTAAATATGGCTGCTGATTTTGGACATTAAATACTTGAATTGAATTCCATAAATCTTGCGAATAAATAAGTTGGGAAATAGACGGCAGTAAAAATATGATAGTATAAATTATTGATATTTTTTTCATCTTATTTTTTTATTATTATTATTAAAAAAATAATAGGGCAGATAAAAGGCATATAATCAGCATGATTATAAAAATCCCTTAAAACCTGGTACGTTTCTGGGTTGCTTTTAGTCTGCCTTTATAAATTCTTGATTTATATTTCTATTAAAATTAACTAAACTATAGTTAAGGTATTTTTAAAATCTCCTTCATTTTATTTTTTAATCATTTTTTGGCCTAGCTATAAAAAGATGTGAATTGGTTGGTTCGGAACTGGTATAGATTCCGTAATAATTATTTTTAACTTTACAGATTCTTCTGGGTGTTTCAACTCCACCTGCATATAGATAATTTGACATTCGGAACCATTCATTACCATTATAGTAATACATTTTATAAAAAAAGTATGAAGTAGTCACATTCCCAGCGCATAAAAAATCGTTTTTTGAAGTGCCACCAAATACTTTTCCTTTAAATTCAAGATTAGGCTGCAATGCATCCCACCCATACCCCGTAAAATTGTAATTAGCAGTTGAACCCCCTCTGATTGCATTTGTCCCGCAGATATTTAAGAAAATCCTCATTTCAGAATTATCATCACCGCTGTCAGATAATATTTGCTGCCATTTATTATTGTTTTCTAATTTATAAGTGTAGAATTTAAAATCAGTTGTATTATTACTTGTACGATTGTATCCGAATAAGTATAATTGCCCTATAACATCCTGGTAAAACTGTGGTGAAACAAGTAATTTTTGAGATATAAAAGAATATTGCGTCTCTGTTCCATTACAGTTATATACAACGTTTGAAGCTGTAGCAACCCAGACATTATTATCATTTAATGCAATAATATCCAGGATATGTCTGGTCGTATCTAGAAATTGACCAACTGATTCAAAACTTGCACCATTCCATTTTTTTAATTTCGTATTTGCAGGGTGATGATAATCACTGCCACCAATGAAAATATTGTTTGGACTGGTACCCGCCAAAACATCAGCGAAGAATTGAGGGTCATTTATATTCAATTCTGTAACATTCTTGCCATCATAAAAAATAAGACCACCGTTGGCAACTATGAAAATCTTATTTGTGTCAGCAACATATAAATCGGTCAGCGTATATTGAAAAAGCTGTACATACTCCCAATCAAACATAGCGCTATCTTTAATTGATGATGTATCATCTGGTGACGGAGGTTTTACTGTAACAGGATCATCTTTGCATGAAATAAATAAGAATGTTTGAAGAATAAAAACAATAATTAGCAGTTTGCATAACATACTGCATGCAAATTTGTGATTTAATTTTTTTCTTGTGTAAAAATTTATATTGTGTTTCATAAATATCAACATTATTTAAATGTAAAATATTTAATAAAAGCAGTATAATCCAGTAAGTTTATACAACAACCCCTCTTAACAATAGTTGCCGTATAAAATGGGGGGGTATTTGTAACGCTATTTTTCACCGACGCGGATTGTCTTATAAACAATTATGTTTACTTAATTTATAAATGTCAAGTACAAATTTTATATTAAAAAAGCCCGGAGATTGCTCTCCGGGCTTTTGCTTTGTCATGAGAATGATCACTTCACTATTTTATCAGCACCAGCTTTTTTGTGTCGGAAAACTTATTGTTAGATGTTGTTAACCTATAGAAATAAATTCCGCTTGAATAACCGGATGCATTCCATTCAACTTCATATGTGCCGGGTGAGAGCTGTTCATTAACTAGAGTTGCAACTTCTTTTCCAAGTAAATCATAGATGACGAGTTTCACTCTATCACCCCCCGTGCCGGCTTTTGGTATTGCAAATTTTATCTTCGTTACCGGGTTAAATGGATTAGGATAATTCTGTCCTAAGAAATATTTTTCGGGAATCTCTTTATTCTTGTTTTGTATGCCTATTACCCAGTGTGAGAAATAGAAATCAACTGTATCAATGTTAACTGTTCCAAGAGATATCATTCTGTTTTGGTCTCCGTATCCCAAAAGGTCACAAATTATTTCGTATGAACCTTGCGGCAGTGAATCTATCATGTATTGTCCGCCGTTTTTGGATATAGAATAACCTTTGAACTCATCATTCATTTTTGCATAAATAACTGCACCGTTTAATCCGCCCATGTTGTCAAGTCCTGATATATAAATTCCGCCGCCGATTTTCCCGGAACTCTGTGAATTGTTTGTTATACGGTAGACATGAATATTCATATCAGTCATATTGGAATTAACATAAATCTTGGTTGAGTTCCGCGAGTAAATTGTAGAAGAATAATATGTTGGTACAAATGAAAACTCTTCTTCATCATCCTGGACTGCCATCAGGTCAGTTGGTACCCCCGGTGGTACATGAATAAGTATATAATAACCGTTTGGCTGTATTCTTGCAGAATCAAGTGTAATCATAGACCCGTTATAGAATGTAACTGCTTTTACATAACCTGAAGTTACATTATTATTACTATCCAGGTATCTTACGTATCCGGAAATTGTATAAGTATTTGTTGAAGTGAATGTCCTCCATATACCAATACTTGATTGGTTAAAGAAATTTTTATAAGCTTTAGTATATAAGTGTCCCGATGGCCCGGCAATTAGATAAGATGAATACTGGTTAAAGCCCCAGCCGGAATTCATGCTTTGCCATTGGTCACCGTTGTTCAATGAGCGGTAGAAATAACTCTGCTCGTTTGGTGCTGTACTGACAGCAAATAAATAGTTTTGTGTATTAGCAACAACCTGGTGCGGGAAAACATTCATGCCGTTATTTATCGGCTGCCAGTTCATGCCAAAATCATATGACCTAATCAATCCCATATTACTAGAGCAAATGAAAACATTGCCTGAAGTGTTCAGGCTGATTGATTTGACCTGGTCTAATTGCTGAGGCAGGAGATACCAGTTTAAACCGTAATTTGTTGTTCTGAATAAACCGGAATTATTTACATGAGCATATATTATGCCCTGCTTGCTGACAGCAAGTACGTTTATTGGGAAATTAAGCCCGGTATTTAACCAGCTGTTGCCATGATTTATTGTGCGGAAAATTCCGACATTTGTGTTGTATGCCGCATATACATTTCCATCCATACCTGCCTGAACAAATTTTACCGGCATTCCCGAAGGTAAATTACTTGTTACGGAAGTCCATGTACTTCCGTTATCCATAGAACGTAATATGGCAGATTTCCTGACGGCGAATAAATAATTCAGTGTATCAATTGCGAGCGAGCTTATTGAATCAATTGATGTTGGGATAAGATTCCAGTTTTCACCGTTATTGGTTGAATAATAAATCTTTCCACCTTGTTTTGCGGCAAATATTGTACCCTGAGTATTAACGGCAATTGCAGCAATATCAGAATTTATTGTTCCATCAGAAAGATTTGTCCAGTTTGCCCCGTTGTTGCTTGTCTTATAAATAAATTCACCGTTTGTTCCAATATACAAATTACCATTGGACTTCGATGCAATAGTTTCTATATCCAGACCTGAAGGTGTTGTTACAGCCAGCCATGTATCACCGTCATTTACAGTATAAAATATGCCGGTGTTTGTTTGAACAAAAAAAACACCATTTGAATTTTCACGGATTGATATTGCAGAGTTAAGATTTGATCCTGATACTTTTACCCAGTTAAGCCCGTAATCAATTGAACGGTACACACCGTCATCCGGTTTAATTGCAAAAACTTTTCCGTTAATTTGATTGACTGCAATATCGGTGAAATAAAAATCTCTTCTGTTAGTCCATGTTGCTCCAAAATTGTCTGAATAGAAATATCCGTAGCCGGGAGTTGTTGTACCCGCATATACCTTGCCTGAATTGTCGGCAGCAATACATTTAATTCCTTCCTGAGCAATCATGAACGGCGGAATGATGTTAATTTCCCATGTTTCACCGTTATTGATAGATCGGTACATGCCGCCCGGAGATTGGTGTTCAACATCGGCATCTCTTGCAGCAAATAAGTAACCATTCGGCAGGGCTGTGAAGTCAACTATTTTACTGTAACCTGCATCTATTATTTTTAACCATGTAATTCCGTTATCAGTACTTTTGAAAATTCCCTCTTTTGGGTCATGATGCCCGGGGTAAATATTATCTCCGCCTCCGGCAATTATATTTCCATTCTGGGATATTACCAATGAATAACATCTGTATCTGTATGCGCCGTTGTTAATAAAATTCGTTTTTGACCATGTGATTCCTTCGTTTGTAGAGCGGTAAATATGATCATAGCCGCCTACTGAATAAATATCATTATTGGGAGCGAAAGCGATGTTATAACAATTCCCGCCGGTCGGACCATTTGTCTGCATCCAGAAATTTTGTGAAAATGTTGTAGCTGATAATAATAACAGAAATAATGTTATTTTATATGTATTCATTTTTATACGCCTTAATGTATAAGGTAATGCTTTTTTAACAGCAGTTTACTGTAATAAACGGAAAAAAATTGGTTTTGACAATGCTTTAATTTCTATCCTAATTAATTGAAAATAAGCATTTTATTGAAAAAATGCGCTGGTGTTTTCAGCTATTTTTTCGTTTTGTGCAATATTTACAAGGAATTGACCTTTTTTTATATAAGAGAAAACATTAAAACCAAAAACAATATTATAAGAAAAATCAACTCCTGCGGCTTTACAGCCATTTTGTTATTTGTTTCCATGTTCGTATTCTCCTATTGTAAATGAATTTACCCAATATTGGTTGAATAGATCTATCATATTTTTTGCGTAATTTTCATTATGAATGATAAGATCTGTCTGATCTTTTCTATTCTTTTTACCTGATATATTTAAAAAAACTCTTTTCTTATCTGCTATTATCAAATTAGGAATATCTATATATGTAAGGCGTAACTCTTCTCCAAAGCTTTCAAACATCCTGCACACTCTTACCAGGTCATCAGATTCGGCAGCAACGGGTTTTCCGTCTCTAAAAACTTTGAAATCCAGCCCGGCTATGTATATCGATTTTATCTTTCCGCCTTTTGCTGTAAAATTTTTCGTGAACTCATTTATTTCATCTGTTACTAATCCGCGTAAACGGCTCATTGCCAATATCTCAAACTCAGCTTTATTAAAGAACTCCATGTATTTTACCGACCTGTGCCTGTTAAAGCCGCGTATAAGCTCAATGCTTTCGGGACCGTCTTCTTCTATTTTCTTTTTTGTGAATATATCGTTTATGTTTTCGAACGTATCCTCAAGTGTGGTTATCCTGTTCTTTGCAGCTTCGTTGTATTCGTGCTTTATTTTGTCGGAAATTATTCTGGGGTCTATTATCTGGTATTTGAGTACTGTGCTTGTTTCAATTTCATTACAGTATCCTTTTTCTGCGAATGATTTTAAAGTGTCATAAATAGAGTTGCGAATGAGCTTTGCTTCTTTTGCAATTTCAGAAGCACTCATCGGGATACCTTTCAGCAGTACCAATAAGGTCTTAGCTTCATATTCCTTGAAGCCAATGCTCTTCATTTTCTCTATTATTTCTTTACTTGTCAATATGCAGTATGTCTTAAGTACTGCAATTTACAATAAAACTGTTGAAAAAACAATAGCTGGAAAAAGTTAATTGTTGTTTTTATGGATTTTTGTGTTTCTTGAATATTTTGAGTATTTTTGTAAAAAAGGAGAAAACCACAATGGCAGATGACAACATGTTACCGCAGCAGCAAATAAATATCGAAATTGGGGAAAAAGAGGCAGAAGGCATATATTCCAATCTTGCAATAATATCCCATTCTCCCGCTGAATTTATATTAGATTTTACCAGGGTATTACCCGGAATCCCTAAATCGAAAATAAGTGCGAGAATAATAATGACACCCCAGCATGCCAAAATGCTCTTAGGTGCTTTGAAAGAAAACATAGAAAAGTTCGAAAACCAGTTTGGCGAGATACAGATCTTTGGCGGACAGCAGCAGGGTGGTTTTGGCTTCCAGCCATTGGTAACTCCTAAAGATGAGAAAATAAATTAGAGTGTATTGAGTGTGTAGAGTGTATTGAGTGTGTAGAGTGAATTGAGTGTGTAGAGTGTATTGAGTGTGTAGAGTGTATTGAGTGCGTAGAGTGTATTGAGTGTGTAGATTGTATTGAGTTGTGTAGAGTGTCCCGCTAAGCAGGATTACTGCTAATAATCTAATATTTTTAAAAATCCTCTTTCTCAAATAGAAATTTGGGAAAGAGGGTTTTGTTCAATACGCAATCTGTAATCTGTAATCTGTAATCTGCAATCTGTAATCTGCAATCTGCAATCTGTAATCTGCAATCTGTAATCTGCAATCTTTAATAATTCTTCATATACAAATTAATTCCTCCGAAAGCGGCAAAGGCAATATTTGCAAGCCAGGCAGTAAGCATGGGATTAAGATCACCATTGTAACCGAAGCTTTGAGATATTTTTACAAAGCCAAGATATATGAAACTGACAAGTATGCTGATACCAAATTGCAGAGCAAGTCCTTTCCTTTTTTTAGAACCGGTGGAAATTGAAATTCCAAATATTATTACAATTATACTGCTGAATGGAAATGATATCTTCGAATAGAAATCAACCTGTACCCTATCCACACTCTGTCCGCCCGCTTTTTGGTTATCGATAAAATCACTTAATTCATTGTAATTCAATTCATCAGGTTTAAGCTGTTTTTTTATTATCTGCTCGGGCACAACATTTAACTTGCCTATTCCTTCAACTTCAGCAACAGGTTTTCCTGAATATGTTTTTAATAATTCTCCCCCGGAACTAAAATCTCTTTCAATTGCATCCATTAAAACCCAATTATTATTATCCCATTTCATTACGGCTGCATCAATTCGTTTTATAAGTGCTGTTGTTGTATCAGGATTAAAAACCAGTATGGTTACCTTATTAGCTGTAAGTTCAATTTCACTGAATTGTTCAATTATCACCAGCCTGTTCTTAGCATCCTGGAAATACAGTTTTTCAAGTCCCTGTACCATTCTGTTTTTGCCAAGGTAATTTCTTTCAATAAAAAACTTTTTCTTATTTGCTTCAGGTACAGTCCAGTTATTAAAATAAATTGTAATTGCCGTAACCACAACACCTATAGCAAGAAAAGGCATCATAAACCGCATTAAGCTGATACCGGCATTTTTTACAGCAACAAGCTCAACGAAGTTTATCATTCTTCCTGCGGTAAATAATGTTGCCAGAAGTACTGCTATTGGAGTTATAAGCTTTATAATTTCAGGGATGAAATAAAAATAATATTTAAAGACGATATCCATTGTTACCTTGTTATCTATAAACTTATCAAGGTTTTCGAATAAGTCTACCAGAATAAATATTATAATAAAACAAAGCAGGGCAAATAGCAGGTTCTTGATGAACTGACTGATTATGTACCTGTCAATAAGCTTAATACGCATTTTTTCAGCTAATTCTTTTGTGCAATATATAATAGAGGTTATTATTAAAACAATTCCAAAAAAGCAGAGAATCAATTACGAATGACGAATTACGAATGACGAATTATTTATTGAAGATTTATGATAGATGTTGGACAAGGGGTTTTGTCTAATGAAGAATGAAGAGTTAAAAATTGGAAGAATGAGCCTAACTTCTCTTTCCCAAATAGCCCCACAGGGATATAAGGAAAATTTGGGATAGAGATGCCGGGTTTAATTTTCCAACCTTCAAACTTTCCAATCTTCCAACCTTTTAAACTTTTAACCGCTGCTACTTAATCTCAACTCCGTTATCTTCTTCACCAAATCCGAGCAAATCTAACATGCTCTTTTCGAAATAAGTCAGAACAGAAGTAGTAATAATTTCATTAATAGAATTTCCGCCGGGAACTGCATAATATGTTATTTTAAATCTACTGTCGATTCTGTTTTCTTTTTTCGCATAGCTGATTACATCATATAGTCCGCCAATCTCATCCACAAGCTTTTTATTAAATGCATCAGTTCCAAGCCATACTCTTCCCTGTGCAACCTGTTCCACTTCATCCCGTGTCATTTTTCTTCCTTCAGAAACAGTTTGAATGAACCTGTCATAATAATAATCAACCATACCCTGGATTATCTCAACTTCCTTCTCATCAACTCCTTTGAAGATAGAAGCCATGTCAGAATTCTCGCCTCTCTTAAATATCTCAACTTTTATCTTTTGAGATTTCATTAAGCTGTCAAGATTTGGTTTAGCATAAAATACACCGATGCTTCCTGTTACAGTCAGGTCATCGGCAAATATTTTATCCGCATTAGCCGAAACATAATATCCTCCCGATGCCGCCGCACCTCCCATAGAAACATAAAACGGTTTTTTATATTTCTTTTTCAATCTAATTATAGCAGCATTAATTTCAGCCGATGCAAGAGCCGAGCCGCCGCCCGAATCGACTCTGAATATTATTGCCTTCACTTTGGGATTTGCGAAAGCATCTTCAAGCTGTCTTATAACCGTTTCCGAGCCTGTCGAGCGTCCGCTGCCGACAAAGGGGATTGGAAGCTTTATTGGTGACGGGGCTTCGCTTTCTCCAGATGTGATTGAGCTGTATACACCAATTATTGCTATTTCATCCGGCTCACCCCATCCTTTATCCCATATACTCCTGTTATACCTGTCTGTAGTAAAATTAGTTTTTGAATTTTTCTCGGTAAGTTCTTTTGCATCATTATACCACCCGTTTGCATCAACCAATGCAAGGCGTTTTGCTTCTATGCCGCTTATTGGCTGTGAAAGTTTTGTCTTTATATAATCATCTGCTGCAATATTTCTTGCAGTCGTAATCCTCTTCAGCATTTTATCATAAAGAATATCAAGTACTCTGTTAATAACTTCTTTACCTTCCGCAGTTGATGAATCGAGCAAGCCCTGGAATGTAAGCTTATATTTCCCTGCATAAAATGTTTGAAGCTCTATGCCGTACTTTGCAAGGAATTGTTTGTAATTGAGCACTTCCATACTGAGCCCGTAGAACATCATCGATTCATCAGGCATTACAATTTTATTTGCATATGTAGCAAGATAATATTCAGCCGGACCAACATCCTGCGGGAAATATGCAGTAACAGTTTTTCCTCTTGCCTTAAATCTTTCAATTGCTGCGGCAAGCTCTTCTACCTGAGCATTAACTTCAACCAGCCCTGTTGAAAGCGGGTATATTTTTATAAGTAATCCGCTCACTGAATTATCAATTGCGGCATTGTCAATATCTGCAATTACTTCATGTACACTTCTTTTGCCTGTACCTATTATACCGAAGAATACATCTTCTGTGTGATAATCCTGTAAAGAGCCTGAGAGAGATATCTCAAGTACTCTTTGTTTTTCTTTAACTATGGATGGTTTCTTTTCAAAATTAAATGCAAACGATAACTGTGTTCCAATATTTTTATATGATGATGGTGAATTGTCTCTATCAGTGAATTTATACATAGTGTTTGTGTATTTCACTGATGAATTTGGCAATTCGTATGTAAAGCCGATATTGAAATAATCTCTAATGGTATAATCGTTGATTCTTGTAAAGTTTGCATTTAAATACAAGCCTTTAACAGGTTGAACGTTAGCTCCAACCTTCAGCATGTGGTGCTCAAAGAATCCTGTGCTATTAAAAGTTAAAAAACCGAAATCGATCATTGCATTCAGGAAGTCGTTCCCCAGGGGCTTGAATGCTAAACCACCTGTGAACTTGAATAAACTAACCGGTCCATTATTAGTGAGACCTTCCTTCGTTTTAACAGTTAATGCAGCAGAAATAAAATTTGTAGGTCTGTATAAAAATCCTATCCCACCCCTGATTCTTGGATGTTCTGCACCAAACATTGCCAGTGATTTGATATTTTCACCTTGAAGGAATTCAAATATCAATCCTGTTGAAAATGTCTTGTTACCAAATCCTAATCCTAATGAAAAAGTGCTTAAAGTTTTATTATATTCTTCAATTTGGTTACCGGTCAAATTTTTGAATCTTTCGTATTCCGCAAAACGGTAAGAAAGCCCTAAAACGCCGGAGTTTAGTAAAATATCGTATTCATTCAGTGCAAGTTTTTTATCTATTTTATTTAAAAATAAATTCACAGCACCGTTCATCTTATGTCCTAATCCTAATATTGCCGGGTTATACCTGAATGCATTCGCTCCTTCATCGTATGCTGAAAAGAGATACATTTCGTTTGACGGATTAAATAAATTAAAATCCTGTGATTGTAATTTTTGCGATAATATTAATGTTAAGAAGATAATAATGTATATTAGACTTTTTTTCATAACAGTTATGTTAAGTTAAGAAAAATTATGTATGTGGAATATTCGAATATAACTAAATAAATATATTTTATGAAGAACCAAATTAAATTTGTTTTAAAAATATTACCTGCACTGTTTCTTTCAATTTTTTCTTTTACATCATGTAAGGGTCAGGATATTACACTGAAAGAAGGAGATGAAGCACCTGATTTTTCTCTTCAGGCTGATGATGGAAGAACAGTTAAGCTCTCTGACTATCAAGGCGTATCTAATGTTGTATTGTATTTTTATCCGAAAGACCAGACTATGGGTTGTACAAAAGAAGCATGCAGTTACAGAGATAATTTTTCCAGTTTCAAAGATGCCAATGCCGAAATTCTAGGTGTTAGTGTTGATGATGTTGAATCACATAAAGAATTCAAGCAAAAGGAAAACCTTAATTTCACACTTCTTGCCGATCCTGAAAAGGAAGTTACAAAAAAATACGGAGTATTAAACGCATTCGGTACAGCTTCAAGAGTTACATTTGTAATTGATAAAGAAGGGAAGATTAGGAAAATATTTCCTAAAGTAGATGCTGCGGAAAACTACAAAGAAGTACTTGAAGTGCTGAAGAGTATGTGAGTTCAGAGAGTTTAGAGAGTTTAGAGAGTTCAGAGAGTTCAGAGAGTTTGGAGGGTTTGGAGGGTTGAGGATTCCGATAAAAACCGGGATCCTTTCTTATATGTTGGAGCTTTGAACTGTATGTATAGAAAGATTGTCTGAATCACAGATGACACTGATTATACTGATAACACAGATAAAAGCTTACTCGAAATTAGAGAGCCAATAAAAAAAGAGGCTGTCTCAAAAGGATAGCCTCTTTTTTTTATTATTTTTTATTAAAACAATGAAAAATAAAGAACATAATAAATAGAAAGAAGGTTATTAAGTTATAAACATTTTTATTT